>NZ_QPFS01000047.1:0-33892 GCF_010906995.1 Rhodopseudomonas sp. WA056
GTGCTGGGCGGCGGCGGGCCGGGCGCCGGCGGCTCCAATCGCGGCACGATGTTCATCAATCTGAAGCCCAACGCCGAGCGCGAGGGCGTGACCACCCAGATGGTGATCGACCGGCTGCGGCGGCAGCTCAGCCAGGTCGCCGGCATCAGGCTGTTCATGTTCGCCGCGCAGGATCTGCGCGGCGGCGGCCGGTCCAGCGAATCCAACTACCAGTACACGTTGAGCAGTCCCGACCTCGAGCTGTTGCAGAAATGGGCTCCGATCGTCGCCAAAAGGATGCAGACTGTCGAGGGCATCACCGACGTCACCAGCGACCGCGACGACGGTGGCCTGCAACTGACCTTGGCGATCGACCGCACCATGGCGTCGCGGCTCGGCGTCAAGATTCAGGACATCGACAACGCGCTCAACAACGCGTTCTCGCAGCGGCAGATCGCCACGATCTACACCCAGCGCAACCAGTATCAGGTGGTGCTGGAAATCGATCCGAAATTCCAGACCGATCCCATCGACCTGAAACGGATCTACGTCGCCAGTTCGAGCGGCGAGCAGGTGCCGCTGTCGGCGGTGGTGCGCGCCGAGCGCGGGCTGGCGGCGCTGGCGGTCGCCCATACCCAGGGCGTGCCATCGACGACGGTGTCGTTCAACACGTTGCCCGACGTTCCGCTGCAAGAGGCGACCGGGAACATTCAGCGCGCGGTCGATGAATTGCACATGCCGGAAGGCATTCGCGGCTCGTTCGACGGCAACGCCGGCGACTTCCGCGCCACCTCCAGCAAGCAACCGCTGCTGATTCTGGCGGCGTTCATCGCGATGTACATTGTTCTCGGCGTGCTCTACGAGAGCTTGGCGCATCCCCTCACGATCATTTCCACGCTGCCTTCGGCGGGGCTCGGCGCGCTGCTTGCGCTGCTGGTCACCGGCACAGAATTGTCGGTGATCGCCTTCGTCGGCATCATCATGTTGATCGGCATCGTCAAGAAGAACGGCATCATGATGGTGGACTTTGCGCTGGAGGCGGAGCGCGACCGCGGGCTGTCCTCCGCGGATGCGATCTTCGAGGCCTGCATCGTTCGGTTCCGGCCGATTCTGATGACCACGCTGGCGGCGCTGTTTGCGGCGATTCCTCTGGTGGTCGCGGTCGGCCCCGGCACCGAGCTGCGGCGACCGCTCGGCATCACCATCATCGGCGGGCTGTTCGTATCCCAGGTGCTGACGTTGTATACGACGCCGGTGATCTACCTGTTGATCGACCGGGTGCGGCAGCGGCGCTGGCGCCGCGGCGCACCGGCCGCAGTGCCGGCGGAGTGAAGACGAGATGACGACCGAACACGCCACCCGCGCCGCCGAGCCCGGCACGCCGGAGCCCGAGTGCGCCCGCTGCGGCAAGCCGCTGCCGCTGTGCATCTGCGACACCGTCGAGCCGATCGCCAGCCGGATCGAACTCCTGATCTTGCAGCATCCGCAGGAGCAGGACCGGGCGCTCGGCACCGCGCGGCTGACCGCGCAGCATTTCAAGAATGCCGTGGTCCGGATCGGGCTGTCGTGGCCGAGCTTGTCCAAGGCGCTCGGCCGCACCGTGCACGATCCGTCGCGCTGGGCGGTGCTGTATCTCGGCTCCGCCCGCGCCGCCGAGCTGGCGCAGGGGCGGGACGTTCTGGCGGTCGATGCCAAGGGCCAGCCCGAGCCGCACCAGGACATGATCCTCGACGACATCGAGGGCGTGGTACTGCTCGACGGCACCTGGAGCCAGGCCAAGGCGCTGTGGTGGCGCAACGCCTGGATGCTGAAATGCCAGCGGGTGATTCTCGATCCCTCGGCGCCTTCGCGCTACGGCCGCCTCCGCAAGGAGCCGCGCCGCGACGGTCTGTCGACCCTCGAAGCGGCCGCGATGCTGCTGTCGCGGCTGGAGCACCGGCCGGAGATCGAGACCGTATTGCTGGGGGCGTTCGACCGGATGCTGGCGCGGTTCAAGCAGGTCCAGGCCGAGCGGCCCGACCTGGCACCGAAGCCGAAGAAGCGCGACTGGCGCAAACGGCGCGGGTGAGGGCGCAAGCGTCGCGATTCAGCGCTCGCCGCCATGGCCTCGACGCGGGTTCCGGTCGAGTCTGAGAAAAGTCCACTAAGTGCTTGATTGGAAAGTGGAGGCCACGACCAGAATTGAACTGGTGTACACGGTTTTGCAGACCGTTGCGTAACCACTCCGCCACGTGGCCCCACGCGGCGAACTCTTATACGGCCGGACGGCGATAGGCAACCGCCGCAGCGCGCGAACGGTCGGTCCTGCCCAGCCTTGAACATTCATAAGCAGTCGCGCAAGGAGGGGAGACACCAGGGGACAGGACGAGGATGCCGGATCGCGACAGCAGGCGCCGGAGCGGCGCAAGGACGACGGCCTGATGCTGTTCAGTTCGCCGGTGTTCCTCTTCCTGTTCATGCCGCTGCTGCTTCTCGTCTATTGGAGCGTGCCGCGGCCGCTTCGCAACAGCGTGCTGCTGGTCGCCAGCCTGGTGTTCTATGCCTGGGGCGAGCGGTTCTTCGCGCTGGTGATGCTGGGATCGATTTTCGGCAACTGGCTGCTCGGACTGGCGCTGGAGGCATTGGCGGAGCCGCGCCAGCGCAAGCTGGTGGTGGCCGCCGCCGTGGTGCTGAACATCGGCTTGTTGGCGGTGTTCAAGTATTCCGAATTCCTGATCGCCAATCTCAACGCGATGTTCGAGGCGATCGGAATCGCGCCCGTCACGGTGGTGTCGCCACATCTGCCGCTGGGAATCTCGTTCTTCACCTTCCATGCGCTGTCCTATGTGATCGACGTCTATCGCGGGGTGGCGAGGGCGCAGCGCCGGCCGGTCGATTTCGCGCTGTACATCGCTTTCTTTCCGCAACTGATCGCCGGCCCGATCATCCGCTACCACGACATCTCCGATCAGCTCCGGCGCCGGCCGGTGACGCTCGAGCTGGCGGCCTCCGGCGTCGAGCGATTCCTGGCCGGATTCGGCAAGAAGATGCTGCTGGCCAATCCGCTCGGCGAGGTCGCCGACCGGATCTTCGCGCTGCCGGCCGCCGATCTCAGCCCCGGCACGGCCTGGCTCGGGTTGATCTGCTACACGTTGCAGATCTATCTCGATTTCTCGGCCTATTCGGACATGGCGATCGGGCTGGCGCGGCTGTTCGGGTTCACCTTCCTGGAGAATTTCAACTACCCGTATCTGGCGCGCTCGATGCAGGAATTCTGGCGGCGTTGGCACATCTCGCTGTCGAACTGGCTGCGCGACTATCTGTACATCCCGCTTGGCGGCAACCGCGTGCCGCCGTGGCGAATCTATTTCAATCTCGCCACGGTGTTCCTGTTGTGCGGGCTCTGGCACGGCGCCAACTGGACCTTTGTGGTGTGGGGGCTGATCCACGGTCTTTTCCTGATCCTGGAGCGGTTCGGGCTGGCGGCGCTGCTGGCGCGCACGCCGCGACTGGTGCAGCACGCCTACACGCTGGCCGTGGTGTCGCTGGCCTGGGTGTTCTTCCGGGCCGCCGACCTCACCCATGCGATCGCCTATCTGCGGGCAATGGCCGGCTTTGGTGCGGGCTGGTCGCTCGACTTCCTGTCCGAGATCGACCCGCTGGTGGCGATCTGCCTGGTGCTCGGGGGCTTGGCGAGCGCGTCGCTGTTCAGCCCGCTCACTTCAGACTGGAGGCTGCGCCGGAACCAGCGCGAGGGCCGTCTCGATCCCGGGATCGGCAGCTTGCAGCTCGGCCGGGACGGCGCTCTGATGCTCGGCGCACGTCTGGTCGTGCTGCTGACGATCGGCCTGTTGGCGGCCGGTCAGGTCGCGGCGGGCACCTACAATCCGTTCATCTATTTCCGGTTCTAGCGATGCAGCGAACCCCTTTGACCGCCCGGCTGTATGGCCGAATGTTGGTCGGCCTGGTGATGGCGTTCTCGTTTGCGTCGCTGATCGCGATGGCATTCAAGCAGGCCGAGATCAGCGGCGGCGAGAACCGTACGCTCACCCAGCTTCCGGGGTGGCCGCGCACGTTCGCAGAGTGGGACAGTTTCCCGCAGCGGTTCGACGCCTACGTCAACGACAATTTCGGGCTGCGCAAGTTGCTGCTGCGGCTGAATTCCAACTTCAGCACCGTGCTGCTGGGCCGTTCTCCGTCGGACAAGGTGGTGTTCGGCAAGGACGACTGGCTGTTCTATGCCGGCGACAACTCGATCGAGCTGTATCGCAACCAGCGGCCGCTCAGCACGCTCCAGCTCGAGGACACGCGCGTGGCGCTGCAGCGCCGGGCGCGCGCGATGGAGGCGGCTGGCCGGCCGTATCTGTTCGTGATCGTGCCCGACAAGCACACGATCTATCCGGAGATGATGCCGACCTACATGTCGCGGCGCGATACGCCGTCGCAGTTCGATCAGGTCGTTGCGGTGGCCGAGGCCAGCGGTCTGCCTGTGCTCGATCTGCGGGTCGCGCTGCGGCAGGGCAAGACGGACCTACCAGTGTACTACAAGGACGACTCGCATTGGAGCGCGTGGGGCGCCTATCTCGGCTATCGCCGGATCATGGCGGCGCTGCCGCTTCCGGATCTGCCGGTGATCGATCTCGAGGCGCGACAGTTTTCCGTCACGTCGGATCACGCCGGCGATCTCGCCCGCATGGCGGGATTGACCAGGCGCGAGACGACGCCGATCGCTGCGCCGACCGATCGATGTGCCTACACCGTCACGGCTTTCCAGCCGGTCGTCGGCGACGACATCATGATGCGGCGGACGCTGTGCCCGCAGGCCAAACACAAGCTGATGTTTGTCGGCGATTCGTTCAGCGAAGGTCTGGTCGCGTATCTGTCGCGCAGCTTCGGCGAGGTGGTCTATGTCGCCCGTTCGGGCTTCAAACCGTCACGCCAGATCATGCCGCTGATCGAACGCGAGGCGCCTGATCTGGTGATCGAAGAGCTGGCGGAACGGCATCTGGATTCGCTGGCGGAGACCGTCGTGTCGGACGGGCGATAGGCCGGGCAAATGCCTGCGTCAGCAGGAGGCGTACCAATCCGACGGGAACGGCAGCAACGGCCATTCGACCGAATTGTCGTTCGCCGCACGGCGCATCGTCGCCACCGCGTTCGGGCGCACGACATTGTCCTGTGCGCTTTCCGCGACGGCGCTGCTGATCGAGTCCAGCAGCAGATCGTATTCGGCTTCGCTCATGGTCCGGCTCCCCTGTCCGAACCGGAGTGTGTCAAGAACTGTTGTGGGCCCGGTTGAGCGGATCGCTACAATTTTAGCGACCGGCGGATTCGCACCGGATCGGCCGCTCCGGATGCATCGGACACCATGAAAAAAGCCGCCCCCGACTGGAGGCGGCTCGATTCAGGCGCGTTGCTGAATGCAACGTTACTGGCACAGATGCATCCGGCCGTCCTCGCCGCGGAATGTTGTGCCCGGCAGGCAGACGAAGCCGTTGCGCTCGGCGTAGCTGCGCATGTCGTAATCGCCCTGGTAGCCGGCCTGGAACGGCGCGGTTGCGATCGCACCTGCGGCGCCGATCGCACCGCCGACCACGCCGGCGGCGACCTGACCCGGCCAGAACGCGTTGCTGTCGCGCCAATTGCGCTCCTGATAGCCGCGTTCCTGATAACCCTGGTGGCGATCATAGAGCTGGCCCCGGGTGTGCGCCGGCTGCTGCGCGGAGGCGGCGGTCGTCACGGCAATGGCACCGGCGAACAACGCGGCGGCAAAGGTGGTCGGCTTCAGCATCTTTCGTCTCCCTCATTATGTCCGATGCCGACGCAACGAATGTCGATGCGATAACGTTCCGGGAGCAGGGGGAGGCCGAGTCACAGCGGCGTGACAGTTCGCCGTCGAGAGGGGCTGTCGCCGGGGATTCGATGCAGGCGCGGTGTATTGTGCCCGCGACAGGTTGCGGGCTTTCAGGATCTGCGACCGATGAAGTGAAAATGGCTCCCCGGGCCGGATTCGAACCAGCGACCAACCGGTTAACAGCCGGTTGCTCTACCACTGAGCTACCAGGGAACAAGCGAAGCTAGGCTTCGCGAGGCAGCGTATAACAAAGCCGTTCAGCGTTGGAAAGCAGAAATCGGTCGATCGACACCGGCCGTTTCCGCCGCAACGCAGCGGCGAGCCGTTGTGACGGCGAGGGCTATGTAGGGGATGATTTGCGCCGCGTGAAGCCCCTTTTGCACCAAATCTGTTGAGTGCGGCGGCATGTTGCGTTTTTGGCGGCGTTGCATCATGGATGACGCGGGTTTCACGCAGGGGATCGAGGATGTTGGAATTCGAGCGCGCGCGACAAAACATGGTCGACGGCCAAATCCGGCCCGCCAGCGTGACGGATTGGCGAATCATCGATGCGATGCGGGCGCTGCCTCGCGAGGCGTTCGTTCCCGAATCGAAGCGCGAACTGGTGTATCTCGATCTCGATCTGGAGATCGAGGGCAGCGATGGCCGCAAGCATTTCCTCCTCAACCCGATCATGACCGCACGCCTGCTGCAGGCTGCCGAGATCGAGCGCGACGACCGCGTGCTCGTGGTCGGCTGCCCGACCGGCTATATCGCTGCGGTGGCGGCCAGGCTGGCGACCCGGGTCACCACCACGATCGACGATGAGGCGCTGGCGCAGCGCATCCGCTCGACGCTGCCGGCGCTCGGCCTCCCTCATGTCAGTGTCCGTGTCGCGGAAGCGGCGAAGGGTGATCTGCATAACGCGCCATTCGACGCGATTTTGTTGTGCGGCGCCACCGAGGTCGAGCCGACCATGCTGTACGAGCAGCTCAAGCTCGGCGGTCGGCTGGTCGGTGCGTTCGCCCAGGGCAAGCCGCAGCGGGTGACGACGGTCACGCGGTCCCATGGCGACTTCGGCGCTCGCGTTCTGTTCGACGCGCTGGTTCCGGTGTTGCCCGGACTGGAGCGCGCACCGGCCTTTGAATTCTGATCGGTCGGGAAAATTCTATCGAGGAATCATACCTGTGGCGCGAATGCCCCAGCTCGGAAGTTTCGTTGCAGTCCGAGGACGGGGGGTTTCTTCGGCCAATCCGGTGTCTTATGGTGAGGACGGACTTACCGGACAATGTTCGGCCATGCGCATGGCGTTCGGCCCCGGAGAGTCCGGTGTGGGGAAAAGTTCAGGATTGGATTGCCAGAATGGATGGGCTTAAGCGGATTTCCGGCCTTGCGGCTGCCGGCATCGTTCTGGCTTGCGTGTCGCAGACAGCAGCTCGCGCGGACACCATCGAAGGGGCGCTGATCCGCGCCTACCAGACCAATCCCCAGCTCAATGCGCAACGCGCCTCGGTGCGCGCCACGGACGAATCGGTTCCCCAAGCGTTGTCAGGCTACCGGCCGAAGGTGTCCGTTACCGCCAGCGGCGGTTATCAATATACCGACGTGATTTCGTCGGTGGGCGGCAATCAGTTTCATCTCAACGGCACGCAAATCCCGCGCTCGGTCGGCGTGACCGCGTCCCAGACGCTGTTCAACGGCAATCAGACTGGGAACCGTACCCGTGCGGCGGAGAGCCAGGTTTCCTCGGCACGCGAAGGCCTGCGTGTGCTGGAACAGTCGGTGCTGCTGTCGGCGGCCACCATCTACATGGATTACCTGCGCGACTCGGCGACACTGGAAGTGCAGCGGTCGAACGTGCGGGTTCTCGAGCAGACGCTGCGGCAGACCAACGACCGCTTCCACGTCGGCGAGGTGACCCGCACCGACGTGGCGCAGTCGCAGGCGCAGCTCGCTGCCGGCAACACCCAGCAGCTCGCCGCCGAATCCACCCTGACCACCACCCGGTCGAACTACCGCCGCATCATTGGCAACGAACCGGGCAATCTGGCGCCGGGCTCGCCGGTCGACCGCTATCTGCCGAGCACCTTGGCGCAGGCGATCAATCTGGCGCTGGTCGAGAACCCGAACGTCACCGCCGCGATGTACGGCATCGACGTCAGCTACCTGAACGTGAAGATCAACGAAGGTGCGCTGTTTCCGACCCTGACGCTGCAGGCGAGCGCGCAGCAGTCGTGGGAACCGTCGATCTCATCACCGCGGCAGTTCCTGGCTTCGGGTGTGGCGCAGCTCTCGATCCCGATCTACCAGGGCGGCGGCGAATACGCGCTGATCCGGCAGTCGAAGGAAACTCTGGCGCAGCAGCGTCTCAACCTCGAACAGGTGCGCGACCAGACCCGCGCCAGCGTGGTGCAGGCGTGGGGCCAGCTTCAGGCGGCCAAGGCACAGGTCTCGTCGGCACAGTCGCAGGTGAAGGCCTCGGAGATCGCGCTCAATGGCGTCCGCGAAGAAGCCCGCGCCGGCCAGCGTACCACGCTCGACGTGTTGAACGCGCAGCAGGCGCTGGTGAATGCCCGCGTCGCGCTGGTGACAGCCCAGCACGACCGTGTGGTCGCGTCCTATGCCGTACTGAATGCGATCGGCCGGCTGTCGCCGCAGGTGCTCGGCCTGAAGACCAACGTCTATGATCCCAGCGTGCACTATCATCAGGTGCGCGATAGCTGGGGCGGCGTTCGGACTCCCGACGGCCGCTGATTGCGGCCGCGGCTCGCGCACGGGACTTTGCCCGGGCGCGTTTGCTTGCAAACAACTAATCGGCTGCCTACCGTTGCTTGGATCGTCGTGACGATTCGAGTCGGATTCACGCTCGTGTTTCGCGGTGCTCGACGTCGTTGTGCGTCGGGCGGACCTCGGAGCGTCCCGTAGTTGAAGCTGGGGACAAGTCCTGCTTCCAACGCGAAACCCGGCGACGCCGATCGGGAACCGGTCTCTCCCGTAGAGCTTTGATGTTACAACGCCGGGAAGGGCGTGATGATGTGGAGTCGGAGATGACGCAGCCTGCAAAGGCGCAAGAGCCTTCCATGGAGGAGATTCTGGCGTCGATCCGTCGCATCATTGCCGATGACGAAGCCAAACCCGCGACCCCGGCACCTGCGCCGGCGGCCGTTGCCCCGAAGCCGGAGCCGCCCAAGCCGGCTCCCCCGCCGAGCAAGCCCGCGGTCATGACCCCACCTCCGTCTGCACCGAGCCCGGTGGCGCAAGCCGCGCCGCCCAAGCCCGCCGCCGCCCCGAAGCCGGCACCTCCGCCGATGCCTGCCGAGGCGGAGAGCAACAGCCAGGACGACATCGATGCGCTGCTGGCTGGCCTCGACGCCGACACCACCGAGGAAGAAGTCCGGCCTTCGCAACCAGACGGTGACGTGCTCGAACTGACCGACGAAATGGCGCTGCCGGAGCCCGAACCCGAGCCCGAACCGACTCCACCACCGCCGCCACCGTCTCCGGTTCAGAGGGCACCGATCGAGGACGACATCGAGTTTGCCGAAGCGGCGCCTAAGCCGCGCGCGCCCGAACCGGCCTACGAGCCACCGCCCGCCGCCGCCTGGAGCGAGGAGCCGCAGCAACCGATCCTGTCGCGCACCACCGCCGCTGCGGTGGAATCTGCGTTCAATTCGCTCGCCACCACTGTGCTCAGCAACAACGCCCGGACCCTCGAGGATCTGGTCAAGGAGATGCTGCGCCCGATGCTGAAGGCTTGGCTCGACGACAATCTGCCGACGCTGGTCGAGCGGATCGTCCGCCAGGAAATCGAGCGGGTCTCGCGCGGGCGCTGAGCCCGTTTGGCGGAGGCGCTGCCTCCGCCTGATCCAATGGACCGGCCTCCATTGTTGACTTGCGGCGCGCCGGAAGGTTTCTAGCGTCGTCCAACGAGCGCGTTCGCGGCCCGGCGACGCGCCTTTTTTGATTGCAGCGCCATGATCGAGAAAACCTACCAGCCAGCCGACATCGAGGCCCGCATTTCGCGCGCCTGGGAAGACGCGGAGGCCTTCAAGGCCGGCCGTCCGGATCGCCGCGACGCCGTCCCGTACTCGATCGTGATTCCGCCGCCGAACGTCACCGGCTCGTTGCACATGGGCCATGCGCTCAACAACACGCTGCAGGACATCCTGTGCCGGTTCGAGCGGATGCGCGGTCGCGACGTGCTGTGGCAGCCCGGCACCGACCACGCCGGCATCGCCACCCAGATGGTGGTCGAGCGCCAGCTGATGGAGCGCCAGGAGCCGAGCCGCCGCGACATGGGCCGCGCCAAGTTCCTGGAGCGGGTCTGGCAATGGAAGGCCGAGAGCGGCGGCGTGATCGTCAACCAGCTCAAGCGGCTCGGCGCGTCGTGCGATTGGTCGCGCGAGCGCTTCACGATGGACGAGGGGCTGTCCCGCGCCGTCGCCAAGGTGTTCGTCGAGCTGCACCGCCAGGGCCTGATCTACAAGGACAAGCGGCTGGTCAATTGGGATCCGAAGCTGCTGACCGCGATCTCGGATCTGGAGGTCCAGCAGATCGAGGTGAAGGGCAGCCTCTGGCATCTGCGCTATCCGATCGAAGGCAAGACCTTCGATCCGGCCGATCCGTCGACCTTCATCGTGGTCGCGACCACGCGTCCAGAAACCATGCTGGGCGACAGCGCGGTTGCGGTGAATCCGGAAGACGAGCGCTATACGCATCTGATCGGCAAGCATGTCGTCCTGCCGCTGGTCGGCCGTCGGATTCCGATCGTGGCCGACGAGTACTCCGATCCCGAGAAGGGCTCGGGCGCGGTGAAGATCACGCCGGCGCACGATTTCAACGACTTCGAGGTCGGCAAACGGCATCATCTGCCGCAGATCAACGTGCTCGACATCGAGGGCAAGATCTCGGTCGCCGACAACAGCTCCTATCTCGAAGGCCTGCCGGAAGGCGCCCGCGAATTCGCCGAGGAGATCGAGGGTACCGACCGTTTCGCCGCGCGCAAGATGATCGTGGCGCGGCTCGACGATTTCGGCTTCCTGGAGAAGATCGAGCCCAACGTCCACATGGTGCCGCATGGCGACCGGTCCGGCGTGGTGATCGAGCCGTTCCTCACCGACCAGTGGTACGTCGACGCCAAGACGCTGGCGCAGCCGGCAATCGCCGCGGTGCGCTCGGGCGAGACCAGCTTCGTTCCGAAGAACTGGGAGAAGACCTACTTCGAGTGGATGGAGAACATCCAGCCGTGGTGCATCTCACGCCAGCTTTGGTGGGGTCACCAGATCCCGGCGTGGTATGGCCCGGACGGCAAGGTGTTCGTCGCCGAAACCGAGGAAGAGGCAGTCGGCAACGCGCTCGGCTACTACGTCGAGCAGGAAGTGATCACGCCGGCGCAGGCCCACGACATGGCGGTCGATCCGGTCAAGCGCGAGGGCTTCATCACCCGCGACGAGGACGTGCTCGACACCTGGTTCTCCTCGGCACTGTGGCCGTTCTCGACGCTCGGCTGGCCGGACGAGACACCCGAGCTCGATCGCTACTACCCAACCGACGTGCTGGTCACCGGCTTCGACATCATCTTCTTCTGGGTCGCCCGGATGATGATGATGGGCCTGCACTTCATGGACGACGTGCCGTTCCCGACCGTCTACATCCACGCCCTCGTTCGCGACGAGAAGGGCGCCAAGATGTCGAAGTCGAAGGGCAACGTCATCGACCCGCTCAACCTGATCGACCAATACGGCGCCGACGCGCTGCGTTTCACGCTGGCCGCCATGGCGGCGCAGGGCCGCGACATCAAGCTCGCGACCTCCCGCGTCGAAGGCTATCGCAACTTCGCCACCAAGCTCTGGAACGCCTGCCGCTTCGCCGAGATGAACGGCTGCGCGGCGGCGAAGGATTTCGATTTCACCGCGGCCAAGGACACGCTCAACCGCTGGATCGCGCACGAGACCGTGCGGGCGGTGCGCGAAGTCACCGAGGCGATCGAATCCTATCGCTTCAACGACGCCGCCGAAGCTGCGTATCGCTTCGTCTGGAACGTGTATTGCGACTGGTATCTCGAACTCGCCAAGCCGGTGCTGATGGGCGAGGACGGCGCCGCCAAGACCGAGACCCGTGCGATGGTGGCGTGGGCGCGCGACGAAATCCTGAAGATCCTGCATCCGTTCATGCCGTTCATCACCGAAGAGCTTTGGGCGGTGACGGCATCGCGCGACGGCTTGCTGGCGCTGGCGCCGTGGTCGCGCAAGACGGGGATGTCTGACGAAGAGATGTCGATGCTGGTCGCCTCGGCCGCGACCGACCCGATGGCCGGGCCGGCGATGCTGTCGATTCCCGAGCCGGAGACACCGGATTTCACCGACGATGCGGCCGAAGCCGAAATCGGCTGGGTGGTCGATCTCGTCACCGCGATCCGCTCGGCGCGCGCCGAGATGAACATCGTGCCGTCGACCCTGACGCCGCTGGTGCTGGCCGGCGCCTCTGCCGACACCAATGCGCGGGCGAGCCGTTGGAGCGATGTGATCAAGCGGCTGGCGCGGGTCGGCGAGATCTCGTTCGCGGACGCCGCCCCGCAAGGCGCCGTGCAGCTCCTGGTGCGCGGCGAGGTCGCGGCGCTGCCCTTGAAGGGCGTGGTCGATTTCGCCGCCGAGCAGGTGCGGCTGGAGAAGGAGCTCGGCAAGGCCGAGGCCGACATCAAGCGCGCCGAGGCCAAGCTGGCGAACGAGAAGTTCGTCGCCAATGCCGTCGAGGAAGTCGTCGAGGAAGAACGCGAGAAGCGCGAGGCCGCGCTCGCCCGCAAGGTCAAGATTCTCGAGGCCCTGCTGCGGCTGAAGAACGCGTCGTAGGCGCTTGTCTAAATCAAAGCCGTCATCCTGAAGAGCTCGCGCAGCGAGCCCGAAGGATGATGCTTCGGTGACAGGCGACGCGACGTGGTGCGTTGCTGTTGATCCGCGCCAAGGACGCGTGTGATCCGCTTTGTGTAGCATCGGCGACCTCAATGGGAACGTTCCGATGCTCGCCTTTCTCAAGCTGCTGATTTCGTTCGCGCCGTGGCTGTCATTCCTGATCATCGCCCGCGACACGCTGTTGCGGGTGGAGATCGGCCTCGGCGTCGCACTGGCGCTGACCGTGGTGATGGGGGTGTTGAAGCTCCATCGCGGCATTATTCTGTGGGTCGGCGTGGTATTCTTCGGGGCCGCGACCATCGCGGTAATGGGCTTCCATGACACCTGGACGTTGCGCCATCTCGGCGTCCTGGCAAACGGCGCGCTGGCAGCCGGTGCCTGGCTGACGATTCTGCTCGGCAAGCCGTTCACGCTGGACTACGCTAGGGAGCACGTCGATTCGGCGGTCTGGAACGATCCGAAATTCATCCGCATCAACGTGCTGATGACCGGAATCTGGGCGACGGCTTTCACCATCAATGCGGTGCTGGCATTCGGCAAGATGGAGCAGGTCGCACTGCCCGAACTCGCCTACGAGCTGATCTCTTACGCGGTGCTGATCGGCACCGCGATGTTCACGGTCTGGTATCCCGAACATCTGCGGCGGGCGCGGGCGGCGGCAAGCTGAGGCCGTAGCGCTGCGCCGCAAACAAACGTCACCCTCCGCGAAAGCGGAGGGCCCAGTATCCCAGAGCGCCCGTTACTTAGCCGCAGCGCTCTGCAATACTGGGTCGCCCGGACAAGCCGGGCGATGACCGGTTTTGTTGAGGGCCAGCTTCGATCAAATTGATCGCGGAAACGGCTTGCTCAAGAACCGTGATCCCGCCATCCCATAGCGCCACGGATAGTCCGCCGCCTTGGTGATCCCGATGCGCGGGCCGGTGATGATCTCAGGCGTGGTGATCCGGCGATGGATCGCGAACGGGGCGGCATCGAGCGGCCGACCGTTGTGGACGATGGTGATGCCGAGCGCCTGCGCGAGCTTACCAGGGCCGGAGCACAGGCTGCGGTCGTCGTCGAGGCCGCGGCGGGCCCGCATTTCCGTCAGACCGTGGGTCGGCTCCAGCGCGCGGATCAGCACCGCACTGGCGGAGCCTTCCGGTTCGCAGACGACATTGACGCACCAATGGATGCCGTAGGAGCGATAGACGTAGGCTAAGCCCGGCGGGCCGAACATCACCTGGTTGCGCAGTGTCGGCCCGCCATAGGAATGCGCCGCCGGATCTGTGTGGTGATAGGCTTCGACCTCGACGATGACGCCGCCGGCGCCGCGGAACAGCAGCGTCGCGCCGATAAGCTCGGGCGCGACCTCGTGGACGCTGCGAGCAAAGAAGCGGCGCGTCAGCAGCGGGCCGAGGGCGGGATGTGTTCCGTCCGAAGAGCGGTTCGGAACGCGGGACTTGGTCATCGGAGAGGTTCGCTCGGGCGCGGCCGGCGCGGGGCGCAATGCGTTCAATTCGAGCATTATTCCAAGGGATAACGGCCTGCAAGCGGCGTGGGTTGCGGGACGGGGGCGGCCGGATTAGGTAGGGTTCTCGCGCAAACCCAGGCAGCTCATGGTCGTTCTCGTCGATACGGTGTCCGCCAACCCCGTCCGCCCCCGGCATCCGGAGAAGGCGGCGCGGCCCGACGCGCTGTCGCCGAAGAAGCCGGACTGGATCCGGGTGCGTGCGCCGACCACGCGCGGCTATGGCGAGACCCGCGGCATCGTCAAGGAGAACGGCCTGCACACCGTGTGCGAGGAGGCCGGCTGTCCGAACATCGGCGAGTGCTGGGACAAGAAGCACGCCACCTTCATGATCATGGGCGACACCTGCACCCGGGCGTGCGCGTTCTGCAACGTCAAGACCGGGATGCCGGGCGCGCTCGACGCCAACGAGCCGGCTTATGTCGCCGAGGCGACGCGGAAGCTCGGGTTGCAGCATCTGGTGATCACCTCGGTAGATCGCGACGATCTGGCCGACGGCGGTGCGGCGCACTTTGCCGCGACGATCCGCGCGTTGCGCGAAGCTTGCCCGACCACGACGATCGAAATCCTGACGCCGGATTTCCTGCGCAAGGATGGCGCGCTGGAAGTCGTGGTCGCCGCCAAGCCGGACGTGTTCAACCACAATCTCGAAACCGTGCCGTCGCGCTATTTGTCGGTGCGGCCGGGCGCGCGTTACTTCCATTCGATCCGGCTGCTGCAGCGGGTGAAGGAGCTCGACCCGACGATCTTCACCAAGTCCGGCATTATGGTTGGGCTGGGCGAGGAGCGGCACGAAGTGCTGCAGGTGATGGACGATCTGCGCTCGGCAGAGGTCGATTTCCTCACCATCGGCCAGTATCTGCAGCCGACCCGCAAGCATCACGCCGTGATGCGCTACGTCACGCCGGACGAATTCGACTCCTACGAGAAGACCGCCTTCGCCAAGGGCTTCCTGATGGTCTCGGCGAGCCCGATGACGCGCTCCTCGCATCACGCCGGCGACGATTTTGCCAAGCTCAAGGCCGCGCGCGCTGCGCTGGCGCGCTGAGACACTTCGATGCCGCAGTTTTCCAGCAGGCGCCGGGTGCCGCACAGTGCCGAGCAGATGTTCGATCTCGTTGCCGACGTCGAGCGCTATCCGCAGTTCGTGCCGTTGTGCAAGGCGCTGAGAATTCGCGAGCGCACTCAGCAGCCGGATGGCACCGAGGTGGTGATCGCCGACATGACGGTGTCGTTCAAGCTGGTGCAGGAGACCTTCACCAGCCGCGTCACCCTCGATCGCGCCAATCTGAAAATCCTGGTCGAGTATCTCAAAGGTCCGTTTTCCAATCTGGAGAACCGCTGGACCTTCGTCGCCAAGACCGAGCGCGCCTGCGAGGTCGGCTTCTTCATTTCGTATGAGTTCAAGAGCCGGGTGCTCGCGACCCTGATGGGCGCGATGTTCGACACCGCGTTCCACCGCTTCGCCGAAGCCTTCGAAACCCGTGCCGACCAGATCTACGGCACGGGCCCGAAGCTGTCGCGGGTGTAGTTAGTTTCGCTATCGCGATAAACTTGAATATCCACACACTTGGCCCTCCGCTTTCGCGGAGGGTGACGGCGATGATCGGGCCGCGCCGTGCTTCATGCCGGCCTGACCAATTGCATCGCCGCTAAGTCTTCTTCGGCTTCACCGGCCGCTTCGGCTGCCGGCGCTTGGCGGCGACGCGGCGGGGGGAGCGGGCGACGCGTTTGTGCACGCCGGTGGCCACTTCGCGTTTGGCCTTGGTCGGCGGCTTCGGGCCGCGGGCGAGTTCCAGCAGCATCCGCAGCGCTTCGACCACCGAGCGCTGGCGAACGTTGCTGCGGCCGATCGCGCCAAAACGCTGCTCGCGGTGCGAGATCCGGCCGTCGCGCGCCGCGACGGCGAAATGCACCAGGCCGACCGGCTTGCCGGGCGTTGCGCCGCCGGGGCCGGCGATCCCCGTGATCGAGACCGCGAGATCGACGTCGGCATTCTCCAGCGCGCCGACCGCCATCGCGATCGCAGTTTCCTTGCTGACGGCGCCGAAGGTGGTGAGCGTGGCGTTCTCCACGCCGAGCAGATCATGCTTGGCGGCGTTGGAATAGGTGACGAAGCCGCGGTCGATCACGTCGGACGAGCCGGGGATGTCGGTGAGTGCGCCGGCGACCAGACCGCCGGTGCAGGACTCGGCGGTTGCGATCATCAGCTTCCGCGAACGGCAGAGGTCGAGCAACGAGCGGGCGAGGGCACGGGCGTCGCTGCTGCTCATCGTCAGCCGGCCAGTCCGTCGGCGCCCCAGGGCAGCCGGATGGTGGCGGATGCGGTCGCCGCGATGCCTTCCTCGCGGCCGGTAAAGCCGAGCTTCTCGCTGGTGGTGGCCTTCACCGCGACGCGCGACACCGGCACGCCGGTGATCTCGGCGATGCACTGACGCATCGCGTCGCGCAGCGGGCCGATCTTCGGCCGCTCGCAGATCATCGTCACTTCGAGATTGGCGACGCGGCCGCCGCGCGCGGTGAGGCGGTCGATCGCGTATTTGAGGAACTTGTCGGAGGCCGCGCCCTTCCACTGCGGGTCGGTCGGCGGGAAGTGGGAACCGATATCGCCGTCCGCCAGCGCGCCGAGGATCGCGTCAACCAGCGCATGCAGGCCGACGTCGCCATCGGAATGCGCCAGGAAGCCGCGGCTGTGCGGCACCTTCAGCCCGCACAGCCAGACGTGGTCGCCGTCGCCGAACGCATGCACGTCGTAGCCAGTGCCGGTGCGGATGTCGCCGAGGGCGGCCATCAGCCGGCTTTCCTCGCGAGCGAAATCTTCCGGGGTGGTCATCTTCATGTTGTTAGCATCGCCCTCGAAGGTCGACACCGTCAATCCCGCCCATTCGGCGAGGGCGGCGTCGTCGGTGAATTCGTCGCGGCCGTCCTGGGCAGCGCGGCGGTGGGCATCGAGAATGACGTCGAAGCGGAACGCCTGCGGGGTCTGGGCGATCCGCAAGGTCGCGCGGTCCGGCGTCGCGTCGACCGCGCCGTTGGCGTCGACCTGCTTGATGGTATCGGTCACCGGGACCACCGGCAGCGCCGCGCCGGTGGCGCCGGCGGCGGCAATCGCGCGGGAGATCAGCCCCGGGGTGACGAAGCAGCGCGCCGCATCGTGAATCAGCACGATGTCCGGCTTCAGCTCGGCCAGAGCTTCCAGGCCGGCGCGCACCGAGCCCTGCCGGGTCGCGCCGCCGCCGACCGCGGGACGGAAATTCAGGCCGGCGACCGCCGCGTTGAACATCTCGGTGTCGTCGGGATTGGTCACCGGCTGCACCGCCATCACCTCGGGATGGGTGCAGAACGGCTCCATCGCCCGGGCGATCACCGGCCGGCCGGCAAGGGTGCGGTATTGCTTGGGGCCGCCAGCGCCTGCGCGCAGGCCGCGCCCGGCGGCGACGATGATAGCAGCAGTGCGGAGCGGGTTCGACATCTGATCAATTGATACGGAATTGGGACAGCCGGCGCTGGTGGCGCCGGCGCACAGCCCTTACCATGCCGGGGTTGAAAAGCAGCATGATTCCGTCGTCGCAGCCGCCGCCGTCCGGGGACAATTGCTGCAACGCACTTGCATGTCTGATATGATTGGCTAAACTGTAGGCAATGATCTACAATGCTCAAACATTGAGCGAAGTCGGGCGTGCAACCGCGCTGGCTATAGAATGAGCAAACCGTGACTGGACCCACTGTATCAGGTTCGCCGCCTTTGAGGATTGGCAATATTGCGGTGGCCCGTCCGGTACTTCTGGCGCCGATGACAGGCATTACCGACGCGCCGTTCCGGCGGCAAGTCGCGGAACTCGGCGCTGGACTGGTGGTCTCGGAGATGACCGCCAGCGAGGATCTGGTGGCCGGTCGACGGATGTCGGTACGCCGCTGTGACAAGGTCGGCCAGGGGCCGCACGTCGTCCAGCTTGCCGGCTGCGAGGCACGGTGGATGGCGGAGGGGGCCCGGATTGCGGAAGCCGGCGGCGCGGACATCATCGACATCAATATGGGCTGCCCGGCGCGGCACGTCACCGGCGGGTTGTCCGGCTCGGCCCTGATGCGGGATCTCGATCACGCGCTGACGCTGATCGAAGCGACGATCGGCGCGGTCCGGGTGCCGGTGACACTGAAGATGCGGCTCGGCTGGGATGATCGCTCGCGCAACGCGCCGGAGCTGGCGCGGCGTGCGCAGGACGCCGGAGTGCAGCTCGTCACGGTGCATGGCCGCACCCGGCAGCAGTTCTACAAGGGCGAAGCCGATTGGGGCGCGGTGCGCGCCGTCCGGGACGCGATCTCGATTCCGCTGGTGGTCAACGGCGATATCACCTGTCACGCCACCGCGCTTGAAGCGCTGCAGCGGTCGGGCGCCGACGCGGTGATGATCGGGCGCGGCGCCCAGGGGCGGCCGTGGCTGCCGGGGCAGGTCGGCCGCCAGCTCACCACCGGTCAGGCCGGGGCGGAGCCGCCGCTCGCGGCGCAGCGCGATTACTTGCGCACGCTCTACGACGACATTCTGGCGCTGTACGGCGTCAGGATCGGACTGCGTCACGCGCGCAAGCATCTCGGCTGGTCGCTCGAGGTCGCCGCCGCCAGCGCCGGTGCCCCGCCGGCGATTCTGAAACACTGGCGCGCTGCGATCCTGACCGAAGAGAATCCGGCCCGCGTGCATCGCGCGCTCGCCGACGCCTACGATGATTTCGCCTGGAGGGCCGCCGCATGAACGCCATCGTCGAACCGCGCCGGGCTCAGCCGACCGACAGCGATGCGATCCTCAATGCGTTGCCGAATCCGGTGCTGCTGGTCGGTCCCGACGGCAAGATCGTCGATGCCAACATGTCGGCGGAATCGTTCTTCGAGATTTCCGCCCAATTGCTGCGGCGGCAGTCGCTGACCGACCTGGTGCCGTTCGGCAGCCCGCTGCTGGCGCTGATCGAGCAGGTCCGGATCGGACATTCGCCGGTCAACGAATACAAGGTCGATCTCGGCACGCCCCGGATCGGCGCGGACCGCCAGGTCGACCTTCACGTCGCTCCGCTCAACGAGCGTCCCGGCCACATCGTGGTGATGCTTCAGGAGCGCACCATCGCCGACAAGATGGATCGCCAGCTCACGCACCGCAGCGCCGCGCGCTCGGTGATCGCGCTGGCGGCGATGCTGGCGCACGAGATCAAGAACCCGCTGTCCGGGATTCGCGGCGCTGCGCAACTGCTCGAGCAGCAGGCTTCCGCCGAAGACCGGATGCTGACCCGGCTGATCTGCGACGAAGCCGACCGCATCGTCACCCTGGTCGACCGCATGGAAGTGTTCGGCGACGATCGGCCGGTCGCGCGCGGGCCGGTCAACATTCATTCGGTACTGGATCACGTCAAGCGGCTGGCGCAGTCCGGCTTCGCCCGCAACATCAAATTCGTCGAGGACTACGACCCGTCGCTGCCGCCGGTGCTGGCCAATCAGGATCAACTGATTCAGGTGTTCTTGAACCTGGTGAAGAACGCAGCCGAGGCCGTGGTCGATCTCGGCTCCGACGGCGAGATTCAGCTCACCACCGCGTTCCGCCCCGGCGTCCGGCTGTCGGTGCCGGGTAAGAAGACGCGGGTGTCGCTGCCGCTCGAATTCTGCGTGCGGGACAACGGTCCCGGCGTTCCCGAAGATCTGCTGCCGAACCTGTTCGATCCGTTCGTCACCACCAAGCCGTCGGGCTCCGGCCTCGGCCTGGCGCTGGTGGCGAAGATCGTCGGCGATCACGGCGGCATCATCGAGTGTGAATCGCAGCCGCGCAAAACCACCTTCCGGGTGTTGATGCCGATGTTCAACACCGCCATGGCCCTACAATCCACGAACGGCGAGGACGCGCCGGCGTCGTCCGATGCCTCAAAGACTGCAAGATGAGGACTCCCAATGCCTGCAGGTAGTATTCTCGTCGCGGACGACGACACCGCCATCCGCACGGTGCTCAATCAAGCGCTGTCGCGCGCCGGCTACGAAGTGCGGCTGACCGGCAACGCCGCGACGCTGTGGCGCTGGGTCAGTCAGGGCGAGGGCGATCTGGTGATCACCGACGTGGTGATGCCGGACGAGAACGCATTCGATCTGTTGCCGCGGATCAAGAAGCTGCGGCCGAACCTGCCGGTCATCGTGATGAGCGCGCAGAACACCTTCATGACGGCGATCCGCGCCTCGGAAAAAGGCGCGTACGAATATCTGCCGAAGCCGTTCGATCTGAAGGAACTGATCGCGATCGTCGGCCGCGCGCTGGCCGAGCCGAAGGAGCGCATCACCAGCGCCAACGATGAGGGCGAGTTCGACTCGATCCCGCTGGTCGGCCGTTCGCCGGCGATGCAGGAAATCTACCGGGTGCTGGCGCGGCTGATGCAGACCGACCTGACGGTGATGATCACCGGCGAGTCCGGCACCGGCAAGGAATTGGTGTCGCGGGCGCTGCACGACTACGGCAAGCGCCGCAACGGTCCGTTCGTCGCGGTCAACATGGCGGCGATTCCGCGCGACCTGATCGAGTCGGAATTGTTCGGTCACGAGCGCGGTGCCTTCACCGGCGCCAACACCCGCGCCTCCGGGCGGTTCGAACAGGCCGAGGGCGGCACGCTGTTTCTCGACGAAATCGGCGACATGCCGATGGAAGCGCAGACCCGGTTGCTGCGTGTGCTGCAGCAGGGCGAATACACCACCGTCGGCGGACGCACACCGATCAAGACCGACGTCCGGATCGTTGCGGCCTCCAACAAGGATCTGCGGGTTCTGATTCAGCAGGGTCTGTTCCGGGAAGACCTGTTCTTCCGTCTCAACGTGGTCCCGCTGCGGCTGCCGCCGCTGCGCGAGCACATCGAGGATCTGCCGGATCTGGTTCGGCATTTCTTCGCGCTTGCCGAGAAGGACGGCCTGCCGGCCAAGAAGCTCGATGCAGCCGCATTGGAGCGGATGAAGCAGCACCGCTGGCCGGGCAACGTCCGCGAACTGGAAAATCTCGCCCGCCGTCTGGCGGCGCTGTATCCGCAGGAGGTGATCACCGCCTCGGTGATCGACGGCGAATTGGCGCCGCCGCCGGTGGTGGCGGGTGGCAGCGCGCCGCACACCGTCGACAATCTCGGCGGCGCGGTCGAGATGTACCTGTCATCGCACTTTTCGGGCTTCCCGAACGGCGTGCCGCCACCCGGCCTCTACCACCGGGTGCTGCGCGAGATCGAGGTGCCGCTGCTCACCGCCGCGCTGGCTGCGACTCGCGGCAACCAGATCCGCGCCGCGGACCTGCTGGGCCTCAACCGCAACACTCTGCGCAAGAAGATCCGCGATCTCGACATTCAGGTCTATCGGACCGGCGGCTGAGACGCCGAGACAAGGGTTTCGGCTGTGGACCGCGTACTCGCCCGAGGTGGCTCGGGCGATGCGCCGCGATATTGTCGCAATTGAGCAACATTGTTGTACGAATGCATCACACGGTTCCGCCCGCGCGGCGGCGGCCGAACGCATCCATTGATTATTGCCGGAATGACCAGCGCAGAGACGTCGGCCCCAGTTGTTGACGACACGTCGATTGCCGAGCCTCGGCTGCGCACTTGGCGCAAGCTGCTGGCGCCGATGGCAGTCGGCGTCGCGTTGTTCTCGGCCTTCCTGACCTTTGTCGTCCTCACCGGACTGACCCCGATCGCCCCGACCCGTGAGGTCGTGGTCAGCTTCCTGCTGATCAATGCCGTCACCATCCTGCTGCTGCTCGCGATCATTGCTCGCGAAGTCTGGAAGGTGATCCAGGCTCGCAGGCGCGGGCGGGCGGCGTCGCGGCTGCACGTTCAGATCGTCAGCCTGTTCTCGGTGATCGCAGTGCTGCCGGCGGTGCTGGTGTCGATCGTCGCCAACGTCACGCTCGACCGCGGCCTCGACCGGCTGTTCTCCGGCCCGACCCGGGCGGTGATCCAGAATTCGCTGATCGTCGCCAACGCCTATCTGCACGAGCACGGCCAGTTGATCCGCGGCGACATTCTCGGCATGGCCAACGACATCTCGCACGCCCGGGCGCTGTTCGACCTCGACCGCAAGTCGTTCCGCGAATTCCTCACCAACGACGCCGCCACCCGCAATCTGCCGGGCGCGATGCTGATCGACAAGGATCGCAACATCCTGGAAGCGGCGCAGAACGGCATCCGCCGCGACTTCGACGTGCCGGCGCCCGAATTCCTGAAGAACGTCGACGATACCGAGCCGCAGATCGCGGTGTTCATCGAAGCCAATTACGTCGCCGCGGTGATCCGGCTGAAGGGTTTCGAAGACACCTTCCTGTATGTCGCGCGCTTCCTCGATCCGCACGTGGTGGCGCAGTTGCGCCAGACTCAGGCCAGCGTCGCCGAATATTCCGAACTCGAGGCGCGGCGGCTCGGCGTCCAGGTCGCGTTCGCCCTGATGTTCACCGTGATCGCACTCACCGTGCTGATGTCGGCGGTGCTGATCGGGCTGAATTTCGCCAACTGGCTGGTGGCGCCGATCCGCCGCCTGATGGGCGCGGCGCATCTGGTCTCGACCGGCGATCTGCACGTCCAGGTGCCGGTGTCGAAATCCGAGGGCGACCTGTCGCAGCTCGGCATGACCTTCAACAAGATGACTCAGGAGCTGCGCACCCAGCGCGACGATCTGGTCAGCGCCAGCGAGCTGATCGACAGCCGCCGCCGTTTCATCGAGGCGGTGTTGTCGTCGGCCAGCGCCGGCATCATCGGCGTCGACGGCTCCCTGAGCATCGGCATTCTCAATCGCTCGGCCGAGAAGCTGATCGGTCACGCCGAGGCCGAGGCGCTGGGACATCCCTTGTCGGAGATCATCCCCGAGCTGGACGAGATCATGGCGAGTGCGCGCGAGGGATCGCAGCGCCTGGTGCAGGGCCAGATCACCATCACCCGCGACGGCCGCGAACGGATCCTCAACGTCCGCGTCACCGCCGAGCAGACCGGCCATACCAGCGACAGCTACATCATCACGCTCGACGACATCACCGAACTGGTGTCGGCGCAGCGCACCTCGGCCTGGGGCGACGTCGCCCGCCGGATCGCCCACGAGATCAAGAATCCGCTGACGCCGATCCAGCTCTCTGCGGAGCGTATCAAGCGCAAGTTCGGCAAGGTCATCGTCGAGGACAAGAGTATCTTCGAGCAATGCACCGACACCATCGTCCGCCAGGTCGACGATATCCGGCGGATGGTCGACGAGTTCTCACGGTTTGCGCGGATGCCGAAGCCGGTGATCGAAGGCGAGGACGTCGGCGATACGGTGCGGCAGGTCGTGTTCCTGATGCGGGTCGGTCATCCCGATGTGGACATCGAGACCGAAATCAAGGGCGAACCGCTGCATGCGCGGTTCGACCGCCGCCTGATCTCGCAGGCCCTGACCAACATCATCAAGAACGCCACCGAGGCGATTGAAGCGGTGCCGGAAGACGAGCTCGGCAAGGGCAAGATCGAAGTGGTGGCGGCCCGAGACGGCGACGACGTCGTCATCGACATCATCGACAACGGCATTGGTCTGCCCAAAGAAAGCCGCTCGCGGCTGCTCGAACCCTACGTCACCACCCGCGAGAAGGGCACCGGCCTCGGCCTGGCGATCGTCGGACGGGTGTTGGTCGACCACGGTGGGGGCATCGAACTCAATGACGCATCCCATGTCCGTCCGGGCCAGCGCGGTGCGTGGATGCGCCTTCGATTTGCGATGTCGGGTCAGCCGGCGGCGCCTCCGGGCTCGGGTGAACCAAACAGCAGGCCGACAACGAACCAAGGATAGCGGCTGCCAGCGGCAGCTAAAGCGACAGGCGCGACCATGGCGAATGACATTCTGATCGTCGACGATGAAGCGGACATCCGTGATCTCGTCGCCGGTATTCTCGAGGACGAAGGCTTTTCCACCCGCACCGCGCGCGACAGTGATTCGGCTCTGGCCGAGATCGCCAACCGGCGGCCGAACCTGATTTTCCTCGACATCTGGCTGCAGGGCAGCAAGCTCGACGGTCTGCAATTGCTGGAGCAGATCAAGAAGGATCACACCGACGTCCCGGTGGTGATGATCTCCGGCCACGGCAACATCGAAACCGCGGTCGCTGCGATCAAACGCGGCGCTTACGACTTCATCGAGAAGCCGTTCAAGTCCGACCGGCTGATTCTGGTGGCGACGCGGGCGCTGGAGACCTCGCGGCTGAAGCGCGAAGTGCGTGAATTGAAACAGCTCGCGCCGTCGGCATCGACCCTGGTCGGCCGCTCTGCCTGCATCAACCAGTTGCGTCAGACGATCGAGCGCGCCGCCAAGGCCAACAGCCGAATCCTGATCGTCGGCCCGTCCGGCGCCGGCAAGGAGCTCGCGGCGCGGACGCTGCACAATTCGTCGTCGCGCGCCGAGGGTCCGTTCGTGGTGATCAATGCCGCGGCGATCACCCCGGAGAAAATGGAAATCGAGCTGTTCGGCGTCGAGGCCAACGGCGAGCATTCGCGCAAGGCGGGCGCGCTGGAAGAAGCGCACGGCGGCACGCTGTTCATCGACGAAATCGCCGACATGCCGCGCGAGACCCAGAACAAGATTCTCCGCGTCCTGGTCGAGCAGACCTTCCAGCGCTGCGGCGGCACCACCCGGGTCAATGTCGACGTCCGCATCATCTCGTCGACCGCGCGCAACCTCGAAGAAGAGATCGTCGCCGGAAGGTTCCGCGAAGACCTGTATCACCGGCTGTCGGTGGTGCCGATCCGGGTGCCGCCGCTGTCGGAGCGGCGCGACGACATTCCGGAACTGATCGAGTACTTCATGGAGCAGATCTCGGCGGCGACCGGGCTGCCGCGCCGGCAGATCGGCCAGGACGCGATGGCGGTGCTGCAGTCGCATGTCTGGCCCGGCAATGTCCGCCAGCTCCGCAATAACGTCGAGCGCCTGATGATTCTGGCCGGCGGCGGACCGGATGCGGTGATCACCGCCGACATGCTGCCGCAGGATGTCGGCTCGATGGTCCCGACGATGCCGACCGGCAACAATGGCGAGCACATCATGGGTCTGCCGCTCCGCGAGGCCCGAGAGGCGTTCGAGCGCGATTATCTGATCGCGCAGATCAGCCGGTTCTCCGGCAACATCTCGCGCACCGCCGAGTTCGTCGGCATGGAGCGCTCGGCGCTGCACCGCAAGCTCAAGGCGCTCGGCGTCGGCTGAGCCTTTCTTCAATTCTCATCTCAGACCTGGATCCAATCGATGTCGCGCATCGCCTATGTCAACGGCCGTTATCTCGACATGCGCGAGGCGAGCGTGAACATCGAGGACCGCGGCTATCAGTTCGCCGACGGCGTCTATGAAGTCTGCGAAGTGCGTGACAGCAAACTGATCGACATGCCGCGGCACTTGGCGCGGCTGCAGCGTTCGCTCGGCGAATTGCGGATCAGAGAGCCGATGCCGCTTTCCGCGTTGTCGGTGGTGATGCATGAAGTGGTGCGACGCAACCGGGTGAACCACGGCATCGTCTATCTGCAGGTCAGCCGCGGCGTGGCCCGGCGTGATCACGGCTTTCCGGCCGCCTCGGTGAAGCCCGCGGTGGTGGTGACCGCACGCAGCATCGATCCCGCCAAAGGGCAGGCCAACGCCGCCCGCGGCATCAAGGTGATCACGCTGCCGGAAAACCGCTGGCCGCGGGTCGATATCAAGTCGACGGCGCTGTTGCCGAACGTGCTCGCCAAGCAGGCGGCGCGCGAGGCGGGCGCCTATGAAGCCTGGTACGTCGACGGCGAGGGCTTCGTCACCGAAGGCGCGTCGAGCAACGCCTGGATCGTCACCAAAGAGGGGCGGGTGGTGACCCGCTCGGCAGACAGCGGCATTCTTGCCGGCATCACCCGTGCCGTGCTGATCGACGCGCTCGAAGCGCTTCAGGTGCGTCTGGAAGAGCGGCCGTTCACGCCGGCCGAAGCTGCCGCAGCCGCAGAGGCGTTCGTCACCGCGTCCAGTCAGATTGTGATGCCGGTGGTGGCGATCGACGGACAACCGATCGGTGACGGCAACCCCGGCCCATTGGCCAAACGTCTAAGAGAGCAGTTTCACCGTTTTGCGGTGTTTTCCTGAGCTTTGCGGATCGGGGCGTAGGCCGTCCGGGTTTTAGTTGCTTGCTTAAAAGCCATGCCTACCCTCTAATCGGATCGTCGGCTTCTGGAGGGGGATCTCGGAGGAGTCGGCAACCGGGGTGAAGCTCCGACAGAGAGACGCTCACCGGCAAGAAAAGACAAAACCAATTGCGGGATAAAAAATGGCGGCAGACCGCGCACAAAACCTTCAAGACACTTTCCTCAACCACGTACGCAAGACGAAGACTCCCCTGACGATCTTCCTGGTCAACGGGGTGAAGTTGCAGGGTATTGTCACCTGGTTCGATAATTTTTGCCTTTTGTTGCGGCGCGACGGTCATTCGCAGCTCGTCTACAAGCACGCGATCTCGACGATCATGCCGGGGGCGCCGATCCAGTTGTTCGAAAGCGGCGAGGACTCGCCAGCTTGAGGCGGGTCTGATTGGAACCCCGTGGCATTGACGGCAGCTCCGATCGTCCGCGATCGGGGCAGGGCGGAGAGACCGGGCGGGTGATCGTCGTAGGTCCGTATCTGCGTGCGCGTCGGGGCGATCCCGACGCGGCGGAGACGGCTGTCCGCGACAATGACGCGCGGCTCGACGAAGCCGCGGGCCTCGCCCGCGCCATCGACCTCGATGTGGTCGAGGCGGTGCTCACCCCGATCAGCCAGATCCGTCCGGCGACTTATCTCGGCAAGGGCAAGGTCGAGGACATCGTCGGCCTGATCGCTGCGCACGGCGCAGACCTCGTGGTGATGGATTGCGCGCTGTCGCCGATCCAGCAGCGCAACCTGGAGAAGGCCTGGAACGCCAAGGTGCTCGACCGCACCGGTCTAATCCTGGAGATCTTCGGCCGCCGCGCCAAGACTCGCGAAGGCACGCTGCAGGTCGAACTGGCGCATCTCAATTATCAGCGCTCGCGCCTGGTGCGATCCTGGACCCATCTCGAGCGCCAGCGCGGCGGCTTTGGATTCATGGGCGGTCCGGGCGAAACCCAGATCGAAGCCGACCGCCGGCTGATCGGCGAGCGTATCACCAAGCTCGAAGCCGAGCTGAAGAAGGTGCAGGCGACGCGCCGGTTGCATCGCGCCGGGCGGCAGCGTGTGCCGTATCGCGTGGTGGCGCTGGTCGGCTACACCAATGCCGGCAAGTCGACGCTGTTCAACCGGCTGACGCGCGCCGACGTCCAGGCCGCCGACATGCTGTTCGCAACGCTCGACCCGACGCTGCGCGCAATTCAGTTGCCGCATGGCGGCAAGGCGATGCTGTCCGACACCGTCGGTTTCATCTCCAATCTGCCGACCCAGCTCGTCGCCGCATTCCGCGCGACGCTGGAAGAAGTGCTGGAAGCCGACCTGATCCTGCACGTCCGCGACATCAGCCACGAAGATGCCGAGGCGCAGCAGAGCGATGTCGACAATGTGCTGCGCCAGCTCGGCGTCGATGCTGCGAGTGGACGTATTCTCGAAGTCTGGAACAAGATCGACCGGTTCGAGCCCGAGCAGCGCGACGAGCTGAAGAACATCGCGGCGCGCCGGCCCGAGGATCATCCGTGCCTGCTGGTCTCGGCTGTCAGCGGCGAGGGCGTCGATGAACTTCTGCTGGCGATCGAGCAGCGGCTGGCGGCCACCCGTACCGTGCTCGATCTGTCGGTCGACGCCGCCGACGGCGCCGGCGTGAGCTGGCTGCATCGCAACGCCGAGGTGCTGGCCAAGGATCTCGTCGACGGCCGCTACGTCATGACGGTGCGGGTCGAGGACAACAAGCGCGACATCGTGGTCGAGCGCTTCGGGGCGGTGCCGCGACCCGACTGAGGGTGCGAATCGGCTCTTTCCGAGCGCGCTGCCGTCGCCGATTCCGGCGCCCCGGCGAACGGCGTTTCGAGCGCGCCGGAAACATCCCGTAAGTGTTTGGGAATACGAATAGAAAAACCTTCGGAAACGGCGCCCGAAAGGGTGGTTTGCAACACCCCAATACGTTATACGAATCCGATCAGATTCTGACCGGAATTCACCCTTGTCCGACAAAGACGACGAGAAGCCCGGGGAGCCGCTGGCGCCCTCGGATATTCGCCCCGTATCCATTCTCGACGAGATGAAGCGCAGCTATCTCGATTACGCGATGAGCGTGATCGTGGCGCGGGCGCTGCCGGATGCGCGCGACGGGTTGAAGCCGGTGCATCGCCGCATCCTCTACGGCATGTACGAAAACGGCTTCGAATGGAACAAGCCGTATCGCAAGTCGGCACGCACCGTCGGCGACGTCATCGGTAAGTATCACCCGCACGGCGACCAGTCGGTGTACGACGCGCTGGTCCGCATGGCGCAAGACTTCTCGATGCGGGTGCCGCTGATCGACGGTCAGGGCAATTTCGGCTCGGTCGACGGCGATATGCCGGCGGCGATGCGATACACCGAATCCCGTCTGACCAAGATCGCGCAGACGCTGCTCGACGACATCGACAAGGACACCGTCGACTTCCAGCCGAACTACGACAATTCGGAACGGGAGCCGCAGGTTCTTCCTGCCAAGTTCCCGAACCTTCTGGTCAACGGAGCCGGCGGCATCGCGGTCGGCATGGCGACCAACATCCCGCCGCACAATCTCGGCGAGGTGATCGACGCCTGTGTCGCGCTGATCGACGACCCGGCGCTGACGATCGACGATCTCAACAAGATCGTGCCGGGGCCGGACTTCCCGACCGGCGGCATCATTCTCGGCCGCGCCGGCATTCGCGCCGCCTATCAGACCGGCCGCGGCTCGATCGTGATGCGCGGCAAGGTCGAGATCGAGACCGTCCGCAAGGACCGCGAAGCGATCATCGTCAGTGAAATTCCGTACCAGGTGAACAAGGCGACGATGGTCGAGCGCATCGCCGAACTGGTGCGCGAGAAGAAGATCGAAGGTATCAGCGATCTGCGCGACGAGAGCGATCGCGACGGTTTCCGCGTGGTGATCGAGCTGCGCCGCGACGCGGTGCCGGAAGTGGTGCTCAACCAGCTCTACAAGTTCACGCCGCTGCAGACCAATTTCGGCGCCAACATGGTGGCGCTGGAAGGCGGCCGGCCGCAACTGATGAACCTGAAGGATCTGCTGACGGTGTTCGTCGCGTTCCGCGAGCAGGTCGTCACCAGGCGCACCAAATTCCTGCTCAACAAGGCGCGCGATCGCGCCCACATCCTGGTCGGCCTCGCGATCGCGGTGGCGAATATCGACGAGATCATTCGCGTGATCCGTCATTCGCCCGATCCGAACACGGCGCGCGAGACCCTGATGTCGCGCGGCTGGCCGGCGGCCGACGTCGCGGCGATGATCACGCTGATCGACGATCCGCGCCACAAGCTCAATCCGGACGGCACCGCGCGGCTGTCGTTCGAGCAGGCCAAAGCGATCCTCGATCTGCGGCTGCAGCGCCTCACCGCGCTGGGACGTGAGGAAATTTCCGACGAGCTCGACAAGCTCGCGGTGGAAATCGCCGACTATCTGGAGATCCTGCGCTCGCGCGCCCGGGTGCAGACGATCGTCAAGGACGAGCTCGGCGCCGTGAAGGCGGAGTTCGCGACGCCGCGCAAGACCGTGATCGTCGAGCAGGAAGGCGAGGTCGAAGACGAAGACCTGATCCAGCGCGAGGACATGGTGGTGACCGTGTCGCACGCCGGCTACGTCAAGCGGGTGCCGCTGTCGACCTATCGGGCGCAGCGCCGCGGCGGCAAGGGCCGCTCCGGCATGGCGACCCGCGAGGAGGATTTCGTCTCGCGGCTGTTCGTGGCCTCGACGCATACGCCGGTGCTGTTCTTCTCGTCGCGCGGCCAGGTCTACAAGGAAAAGGTGTGGCGGTTGCCGCTGGCGCCGCCGAACGGCCGCGGCAAGGCGCTGATCAACATCCTGCCGCTGGAGCAGGGCGAGCGCATCACCACGATCATGCCGCTGCCGGAAGACGAAGCCTCTTGGAGCGAACTCGACGTGATGTTCGCCACCACCGGCGGCAACGTCCGCCGCAACAAGCTGTCGGACTTCGTCGACGTCCGCCGCTCCGGCATCATCGCGATGAAGCTCGACGACGGCGAGGCGATCGTCGACGTCCAGATCTGCACCGAGCGCGACGACGTGCTGCTGACCGCCGCCGGCGGCCAGTGCATCCGCTTCCCGGTGCCGGACGTGCGGGTGTTCAGCGGCCGCACCTCGATGGGCGTGCGCGGCATCGCGCTGTCGTCCGGCGACAAGGTGATCTCGCTCAGCATCTTGCGTCACTTCGAAGCGACGCCTGCCGAACGTTCGACCTATCTGAAGCAGTCCGGCGCGATTCGCCGTGCCGCGACCGGTGAGGAAGCCGAAGTCGTCGAAACGCCCGAGATCGAAGCCGAGGAGGGCGATACGTCCGCGGCGCTGTCGCAGGAGCGCTACGCCGAAATGTCGGCATCCGAGCAGTTCGTGCTGACGATCTCGGAGAACGGCTACGGCAAGCGGACCTCGTCGTTCGAGTACCGCACCACCGGGCGCGGCGGCAAAGGCATCGTGGCGATGTCGGTCATCGGCCGCAACGGCAAGCTGGTGGCGTCGTTCCCGGTCGAGGATTCCGACCAGATCATGCTGGTGACCGACAACGGCCAGCTGATCCGCTGCCCGGTCGAAGGCATCCGCGTCGCCGGCCGCTCCACTCAGGGCGTGATCGTGTTCAACACCGCCGACGACGAGAAGGTGGTGTCGGTCGAGCGCATCCCGGAGACCGACGACGGCGACAACGGCAACGGCGGCTAAAGCCGCCGCTCAAGTAGAGGTGGCGGTTCCGTTCGCCGCCTCGGCGCCACTCTGGGCGCATCAGCAAGCTTGACGATCCGCCGGAATCGAAAGACCCCCGAGGGGGCAACTCGGGGGTCTTCGGTACAGAGCGCCCTTGGAGGGAAGCGCTTTGCGAAACTAGCGTGGGGATAACGCCAAAACCTTAATGTCGTTCCGCCGTCACCAGCCGCGCCTGACCGATCGGGGCGTGACCGGAACGGACGTTGCGGAGACAAGCCGGCTCGAAGTTCGGCCAGGCTTGCTCGGAGCAGGCGGTGCCGAGGGGACGGATGTCGAGCCGGTCACCCTTGGCCAGCGCCTGCGGAACGCTGGCTTCGACCTGCGGGGCGAAGCCCGGAAGAATGGTGACTGCCGCGGCAGCAAAGGCGGCGATCGCGATCACGGAAAGAGCCTTGATCATGACGGTGTCCCCTGTCGTCTCGATGGTCCGGCCGTTTCGGCCTGGAGTGCTTTGTCGCTTCCCGATGCGGCCGGTTTACCCAGCGCTGGTTTCAGAACGTCTTCGTCGCTGGGCCATTCAGGTTTCATCACGCCGGGTTTTGTTTCTTGGCTTTCGAGTGCATGAAACAATCCGGCAAAACCTGAGCGTTTTCAGTCGCCTCGCGTTACCATTGAGAAGACGCGCGAGCCCCCGATCCGGTTCGGTTCGCAGCGCGAAATAAATCCGGCGGCGAAAGCGGTTTTGAAGGAACCGGCGCCGCTTGCTCCGCCCGACGTGCCGCGCTAGACGGGCCGGATGGTACGCATCGCGCTTTATCCGGGCTCTTTCGATCCCGTCACCAACGGCCATCTCGACGTCGTCCGCCACGCCGTGGCGCTGTGCGACAAGCTCGTGGTGGCGATCGGCATTCATCCCGGCAAGAAGCCGCTGTTCACCACCGAGGAGCGCCTCGCGATGGTCGAACGGGTGTTCGGCCCGGTCGCCAAGGCGGCCGGCTGCGATTTCGGCTGCACCACCTACGACAATCTCACCGTGACCGCGGCCGAGCAGGTGGGGGCGACCATCATGATCCGCGGCCTGCGCGACGGCACCGATCTCGACTACGAGATGCAGATCGCCGGCATGAACGAAACCATGGCGCCGGCAATCCATACCGTCTTCTTGCCGGCCTCGGTCGGCGTGCGCCCGATCACCGCCACACTGGTGCGGCAGATCGCAGCGATGGGCGGCGACGTCTCGGCTTTCGTTCCGGCCGAGGTCGCCTCCGCCCTGCAATCCAAGTTCGCCGCCGGCTCGCCGGCTTAACCGACCCGGAGTTTCCATGATCCGTCTGATCGGCATCTTCGCCGCGCTGCTGTTCGCGCTGCCGGCGCTGGCGCAGCCGCTGCCCGCCAACCTCGACAAGCAGAACGCGCTCGTCATTGACACCAGCAAGGGCCGTGTCGTGATCGCGCTGCGCGCCGACATCGCGCCCAAGCACGCCGAGCGGCTGAAGCAGCTCGCCCGCGAAGGGTTCTACAACAACGTCCCGTTCCACCGCGTGATGGGCGGCTTCATGGCGCAGACCGGCGACGGCCAGAACTTCAACGGCACCGGCGGTTCGAAATATCCGAACCTGAAGCAGGAGTTTTCCAACGTGCCGTTCACCCGCGGGGTGGTCGGCATGGCGCGGCGCGGCGACAGCGTCGACAGCGCAAACTCGCAGTTCTTCATCATGTTCGCCGACGGCCCGAGCCTGAACGGCCAGTACACCGTGATCGGCAACGTGGTGTCGGGCATGGACGTGGTCGACAAGCTGAAGAAGGCTTCGCCGACCTCGCCCGGCGGTGCCGTGACCGATCCGGACAAGATGGTTAAGGTCCAGGTCGCTTCCGACGTCAAATAAGCGGCCACGATGCTGCCGCGCCGACTGAGCACAGTCGCGGCAGCCGTGATCGCCGGGGCGATCGGTCTGACCGTTCGCCCCGCGTCGGCGCAGGACGCGCCGATCGACAATCTCGACGCATTGTTTTCCGCGATGAAGCAATGCTGGCATCCGCCGCGTCTGCGGCCCGGACATCCCGGCATGCAGATCACGGTGCTGGTCAGCTTCAAGCGCAACGGCGACATCCTCGGCATGCCGCGGATCACCTTTGAAAGCCCGGAGGCCGGCCGGGACGACAGCCTGGCCTATCGTGTCGCGGTGATGGAGGCGTTGCAGCGATGCACGCCGCTGCCGTTCACGCCCTCGATGGGGGGCGCCGTCGCCGGACGTCCGTTCACGCTGCGGTTCGACGATCGCAGACAGATTCCCAAACCAACAGAGAAGAGAGCATGGCTGACAACGACAACATCCTGATCCTGGAAACCACCCAGGGTACCGTGAAGATCGAGATGCGCCCGGATCTGGCGCCGAACCACGTCGCCCGCATCAAGGAGCTGGTGCGCGAAGGCTTCTACGACGGCATCGTGTTCCACCGCGTGATCGAGGGCTTCATGGCGCAGACCGGCTGCCCGCAGGGCACCGGCATGGGCGGCTCCGGCCAGAAGCTGAAGGCCGAGTTCAACGCCGAGCCGCACGTCCGCGGCACCGCGTCGATGGCCCGCGCCGCCAATCCGGATTCCGGCGACAGCCAGTTCTTCATCTGCTTCGACGACGCCCGCTTCCTCGACAAGCAGTACACCGTCTGGGGCAAGGTGATCGAAGGCATGGAGAACGTCGACAAGATCAAGCGCGGCGAGCCGGTCAAGGATCCGGACAAGATCGTCAAGGCGAGCATCGCGGCCGACGCTGCGGCTTGATCAGGTCGCCTCTTCACCTCTCCCCGCGCGCGGGGAGAGGTCGGCCGGCGTCGCGTAGCGAGGC
>NZ_QPFS01000048.1:0-33821 GCF_010906995.1 Rhodopseudomonas sp. WA056
GCTGTATGCGCTGTGGGGGCCGCAGATCATCCCGCTGCCGCTGCCGACGTCGCTGCGCGGCTCGTTCATCATCGGCGACATCGCGATCGCCAAATATCGCCTGCTGGTGATGCTGGTCGGCCTCGTGGTGTTCGTCGGCATCCAGCTCACACTGAACCGTACCAAGATCGGCCTGCTGATCCGCGCCGGCGTCGAGAACCGCGAGATGGTCGAAGCGCTCGGCTATCACGTCAAGCGGCTGTTCCTCGGCGTGTTCATGGTCGGCTCGGCACTGGCCGGGCTCGGCGGCGTGATGTGGGCGCTGTACCGCGAGCAGGTCCACGCCTCGATGGGCAACGAGCTCACCGTGCTGATCTTCATCGTGGTGATCATCGGCGGGCTCGGCTCGGTCGGCGGCTGCTTCATCGGCGCCCTCCTGGTCGCGATGGTCGCCAATTACGGCGGCTTCCTGCTGCCGAAACTGGCGCTGGTCTCCAACATCCTGCTGATGGTCGCGATCCTGATGTGGCGGCCGCGCGGGCTCTATGCGGTGACAAGTCGATGATGATCCTGTCGGGCGATCCGCCGCGCAGCCGGGTGCTGTCGCTGCTTCTGGTCGCGATCGTGGTGCTGCTGGCGCTCACGCCGTTCCTATTCCCCGGCGCCAAGCCGCTCAATGTCGCCGCCAAGATCTGCATCTTCGCGGCGCTGGTGGCGTCCTACGACCTCTTGCTCGGCTACACCGGCACGGTGTCGTTCGCCCACACCATGTTCTACGGCATCGGCTCTTATGCGGTTGCGATCGCGCTGTACGGCATGGGCCCGAGCTGGGCTGCGGTCGGCACCGGCATCGCGATCGGCCTGCCGCTCGCAGCATTGCTGGCGCTCGGCATCGGGCTGTTCTCGCTGCGGGTCGAGGCGATCTTCTTCGCGATGATCACGCTTGCGGTCGCCTCCGCCTTCCTGGTGCTGGCGTCGCAATTGTCGTGGCTGACCGGCGGCGAGGACGGCCGCAGCTTCAGCCTGCCGGAACTGCTGCGGCCCGGCACGGTGTTCATCAAGGACTTCTTCGGGGTGCGGATCACCGGCCGGACCCTGACCTACTACATCATCCTGATCGGCTGCGCCGGCATGATCCTGGCGCTGCTGCGGGTGGTGAATTCGCCGTTCGGCCGGGTGCTGCAGGCGGTCCGCGAAAACCGTTTTCGCGCCGAAGCGCTCGGCTATCGCACCGTGTTCCACCTCACCTATGCCAACGTCATCGCGGCGCTGGTCGCCGCCGCCGCCGGCGTGCTCAACGCGATGTGGCTGCGCTATGCCGGACCGGACACGTCGCTGAGCTTCTCGATCATGCTCGACATCCTGCTGATGGTGGTGATCGGCGGCATGGGCACGATCTACGGAGCGATCATCGGCGCCACCATCTTCATCCTGGCGCAGAACTATCTGCAGGCGCTGATGGGCGCCGCTTCCGAAGCCACCGCATCGCTCGGCCTTCCGCTGCTGCCGAACCTGCTGCATCCCGACCGCTGGCTGCTGTGGCTCGGGCTGCTGTTCGTCGCCAGCGTGTATTTCTTCCCGACCGGAATCGTCGGCCGGCTGCGCGGGGCGCCGAAGCCGGCAGATTGACCCGACGAAAGTCGTAGGCGCATCGTAACCGGGCTTGGCGTTTTGAATGATTCCAGCTTCGGGCTTTTTAGTGCCGCCTCTCACCCCCGGAGGTTGATGGCGAGGCGAGCTCTCAGCGCAAGAGTGCAGGATTTAGGTATTAAACTGCCTGTTCGCGTCCTGCGATACCTCTTGGGCAAGCACCCGCACCGGTAAAATAAGAAGCATTTTCTGCGCTCGATCAACATCGTTTGCAGCGCACAAAGTATCCTGTTGCCGCTGAACAGGCGCCCTCCCATAGTCCGCGCCTTTGTCGATATAGGACATTCTCCCTACTCCAGCACCATTCACGCTGCGGCAGGGGATCGTCCGACCAAACAGGAAGTTGGAATGATGCTGCTCTTGGTCCTTACCGCGATCGCCTTCGTCGCCACCGCCGTGGTGGCGCGCGTGCTGGCCGCCTCCGCGCCGGAAGGCAAATTGTACTGCCAGGCGGCCGGTGCCGCCTCGATGGTGGTCGGGCCGTTTATCACGCTGATCGCCGTCTTCGTGCTCGGCAAGGCCGGGATCGGCGGCGAAGTGCTCGACGCCACCGCGATGCTACGGGTCGCTGCGCTGCCGGCGTTCGGGACGCTGTTCGTCGGCCCGATCGTGTTCTGGTTCTTCCGCCGCCAGCGCCGCACCGTCGTAGCCGCCTAACAAAGGCGCACCGACCGCGCGATAGCGAAGACAAAGTTCGGCGGCGCTGGTCCGCCGCCGAACTTTGGGTCAGCAGGAAATATCCCGGCGCAGCGTTATTCTCGGCAAATCTCTTCCCTGTTGAACGACATTTTGGAAACCGCGCACCAAAGTTTCATGCGGACGCATCTATTTTCGGCTGGGCCATTGTGTTTCGGGAGCCGCCCCCCAAGTTCCTGACATCCGTAACCGTCCAGGACCGCCTCATGTCGACTTCCAAGCTGTTCGAGCCCTACAAGCTCGGTGCGATCACGCTCGCGAACCGCGTCGTGATGGCGCCGCTGACCCGCAACCGGGCGGTGCCCGAGGGCCTCGTCCCGAGCCCGCTGGCGGCCGAGTATTACGGTCAGCGCGCCAGCGCCGGCCTCTTGATCACCGAGGCCAGCCAGGTGTCGCCGCAGGGCCAGGGCTATCAGGATACGCCCGGCATCTATTCGCAGGCGCAGGTCGAAGGCTGGAAACAGGTCACCGGCGAGGTGCACAGGCGCGGCGGCAAGATCTTCATCCAGCTCTGGCATGTCGGCCGGATCTCGCATGTCGACCTGCAGCCGAACCACGGCGCCCCGGTCGCGCCCTCGGCGATCCGCGCCAACACCAAGACCTTCGTGGGCGGCAAGTTCGCGGACGTATCCGAGCCGCGGGCGCTGGAGCTGTCTGAAATTCCCGGCATCGTCGAGGATTTCCGGAAAGCCGCCGCCAATGCGATCGCGGCCGGCTTCGACGGCGTCGAGATTCACGGCGCCAACGGCTATCTGCTCGACCAGTTCGCCCGCGACAGCTCCAACAAGCGCACCGATGAGTATGGCGGCTCGATCCAGAACCGCGCGCGACTGATGCTGGAAGTCGCCGCGGCGGTGGCCAAGGAGATCGGCCCGGAGCGCACCGGCATCCGGATTTCGCCGGTGACGCCGGCCAACGACGTCTCGGACTCCAACCCGCAGGCGCTGTTCGACTACATCGTCGACGAGCTCAACAAGCTGAAGCTGGTCTACATCCACGTCATCGAAGGCGCGACCGGCGGCCCGCGCGACATCGCGCCGTTCGACTACGCGAGCTTGCGCAAGCGCTTCAGCGGCAGCTACATCGGCAACAACGCCTACGACCTCGCGCTCGCCGACAAGCAGCTCGACGCCGATGCGGCCGACCTGATCGCGTTCGGCAAGCCGTTCATCTCCAACCCCGACCTGGTCGAGCGCCTGAAGCGGAATGCCCCGCTGAACGAGCCCGACAAGTCCACCTTCTACGGCGGTGGCGCCAAGGGCTACACCGACTACCCGACGCTGGAGCCGGCGCAGGCGGCGCAGTAAGCGCCCAGCCCCACGCACGGTCATTCCGGGGCACGCGCAATGCGCGTGAACCCGGAATCTACCGTGTCTCCTGTCAAGTCAGTGATGCGCCTTTCCAGGGCTGTCCGGACCTCAGAACAGCATTGGCGAACACGACGAGCCGGCGGAGCACAGCGATGAGTGCAACCTTCACTGGCTTGCCGTCGGCGATCAGGCGTTCGTAGAACGGTCGCAGGATTTTATTGTGCCGGCTGGCGGTGACGGCCGCCATGTAGAGGATGTGTCGGACGGCCGCACGGCCGCCGCGGATGCGGGCCGGAGCGGTCATCGTACCGCTTTGGCGAACGAACGGCGCCACGCCGACCAGCGCTGCGGCGGCCTTGTTGTCGACGCGGCCGAGCTCGGGCACCATGGCGATCAGGGTCATCGCCGAGGTGACGCCGATGCCTTTGATGGTGGTGAGCAGGCGTTGGGCCGCGACCAGGTCGGCGCTCTGGCGGAGCAGGGTCTGCATCCTCTGCTGGAGTGATTTGTCTTCGGCCCGAAGCATGTCGAGGTGCTGCTCGATCGCCTGCCGGATCTCGGCGAGCCGCGTCGTCGCCAGCCGGCAACTCTCGGCGTGGATCATCTGTTTGAGCTGGTCGCGGCGGCTGGCGCATTCATGAAGCGCCTCCCGGACCGGATTTTCCTCGAGTTCGACGTGATCGGGCTTGCGGCCGCGGATTTCGTCGGGGCTCGCCGCATATGCCGCGAGCAGGCGCGCGTCCGACGTATCCGATTTGGCGTTCTGGCCGATCAGCGTGCGATAGGCTGCGAACCGCGACGTGTGCACGATCTCGACCGGCAGACCCGCTTGGCGCAGCGCCTTGACCAGCGGCTTCTCATAGCCGCCGGTCGGTTCGACCGCGATCCGCGTCAACTGCGGCCCGGCGCCAAGACGCTGAACCAGCTCTGCGATCGCGTCCGGGCGGTTCGCGTAATGAGCGCGACCGCCTCGATGCCATGCCACGTCGAGGCTCGCGCCGCCGACGTCGATGCCGATGAAGATGTTGTCCGACGAAGAGGAGGCTGTCATGATGTCCCTGCCTTGTTCCACGAGGCAAGGCCGGCGCCTGGATCGTCTATCGTGCGGCCAGCACTTACTACCGTCCGGGTGTCCGGCCTTTTCGACCAAACGAGGCGGGGAACGAGATTCCGACGGTCGCCAACGACCTTCCCGAGAACTCGTTACGCCCGCCCCGATGACCTCTTAGACTATCCCGAGGTCACCCGAGACTTACGATCCCGAAGAGTTCTGCGATTCTGTCGTTCCACAACTGCAAGATTCCGGGTTCGCTCGCTCCGCGAGCGCCCCGGAATGGCTGCCAAGACGCAATGAAAAGGCCGGGATCGCTCCCGGCCTTTCGATTCTTGCACAGGCCTCATCATGAGGCTTCGCGAGTGGTTACTTCGCTTCCGCGCGCTTCGGCGGCGACGCCGGCCAGGACTTGATCAGGGTGTCGTAATCGACGGTCTCGCCCTTCGGCTTTTCGTTCGCCAGCTTGCGCTGCGGAGCGATGTTGCCGTCCTTTTCCGCCTTGGCGTACCAGTACTCGGCGGTCTCCTTCTTGTTCAACTTCGGACCGCAATCGCCCTGCACCTTCGAGCGTTCGAGACGCTCCAGCACCGAGTCCTGCGCCGCCGCGAGCGAGTCCATCGCGGCCTGCGGGGTCTTGGCACCCGACGACGCATCGCCGATGTTCTGCCACCACAACTGCGCCAGCTTCGGATAGTCCGGGATGTTGTTGCCGGTCGGCGACCACTGCACGCGGGCCGGCGAGCGATAGAACTCGACCAGACCGCCGAGCTTGGGCGCGCGCTCGGTGAACGACTTGTCCCAGATGTCGCTCTCGCGGATGAAGGTGAGGCCGACATGGCTCTTCTTCAGCGAGACAGTCTTGGAGGTGATGAACTGCAGATACAGCCAGGCGGCCTTGCGACGATCCGGCGGGGTCGACTTCAGAAGCGTGCCGGAGCCGACATCCTGATAGCCGAGCTTCATGCCGTCCTTCCAGTACGCGCCCTTCGGCGACGGCGCCATCCGCCACTTCGGCGTGCCGTCGTCGTTCATCACCGGCAGGCCCGGCTTCACCATGTCGGCGGTGAAGGCGGTGTACCAGAAGATCTGCTGGGCGACGTTGCCCTGCGCCGGCACCGGCCCCGACTCCGAGAACGTCATGCCCTGCGCCTGCGGCGGGGCATACTTCTTCATCCAGTCGAGATATTTGACGATCGAGTACACCGCGGCCGGACCGTTGGTATCGCCGCCACGCTCGATCGACGAGCCGACCGGCCGGCAGCCTTCCATCCGGATGCCCCATTCGTCGACCGGCAGGCCGTTCGGCAGGCCCTTGTCGCCGTTGCCGGCCATCGACAGCCAGGCGTCGGTGAAGCGCCAGCCGAGCGACGGATCCTTCTTGCCGTAGTCCATGTGGCCATAGACCTTGACGCCGTTGATCTCCTTGACGTCGTTGGTGAAGAACTCGGCGATGTCCTCATAGGCCGACCAGTTGACCGGAACGCCGAGGTCGTAGCCGTACTTCGCCTTGAACTTGGCCTTGTAGTCCGGATTGGTGAACCAGTCGTAGCGGAACCAGTACAGGTTGGCGAACTGCTGGTCGGGCAGTTGGTACATCTTCTTGTCGGGCGCGGTGGTGAACGAGCGACCGATGAAGTCCTCGATGTCGAGGCCCGGATTGGTGACGTCCTTGCCCTCGCCGGTCATGTAGTCCGACAGCGCCACGGTCTGGCCGTAGCGGAAGTGGGTGCCGATCAGGTCGGAATCGTTGATCCAGCCGTCATAGACGTTCTTGCCGGACTGCATCTGGGTCTGCAGCTTCTCGACCACGTCGCCTTCCTGGATCAGGTCGTGCTTCAGCTTGATGCCGGTGATCTCGCTGAACGCCTTGGCCAGCGTCTTGGCTTCGTATTCGTGGGTGGTGATGGTCTCGGAGACGACGTTGATGTCCATCCCCTTGAACGGCTCGGCCGCCTTGGCGAACCATTGCAGCTCCTTGAGCTGCTCTTCCTTCGACAGCGTCGAGGGCTGGAATTCCTCGTCGATCCATTTCTTCAGCACCGCGTCGTCGGCTGCCCATGCCGGCGCCGCCAGGGTCATCGACGCCGCCATCAGCGCTGCGGCGCTCGCCATCGTCATCAGCCGCAAACGGCTGAGGTGGAGCTTCGATCCAGTCATCGTTCGTTTCCTCCGTTGAGCGATATCATTCAGGTCCGGGTTGATCCCGGATCTGTTCCTCGTTCGCCGAGCTCAGACGGTGCGGAAGATCGCAGCGGCCGAGACCAGCGACAGCAGCGTGGCGAGCCACAGGCTCGACACTTCGACTCCTTCTCCGATCGGCAAGGTCGCAATCGGATCGGTCCCGACCAGCGCGATCCAGACGAGATGGATCACCGCGGCCAGGATCAGCGAAACAAACAGCCGGTCGCCGCGCGTCGTCGGAATCCGCAGGATGCCGACGCGCTCGACCTCGGGATAAGCCACCGCGAGCCAGGTCATGGTCGCGAGCGTGCCGGCGAGCGCGATGAAGAAGATCGCGGTCGGCCAGGTCCATGCCATCCAGGCAAAGGAATCCATCATCGTGCCCTCACACCCGCCCCAATGCGAAGCCGCGCGCGATGTAGTTGCGGACGAACCAGATCACCAGCGCGCCCGGAATGATGGTGAGCACGCCGGCGGCGGCGAGCAGACCCCAGTCCATGCCGGCCGCCGACACCGTCCGAGTCATCACCGCTGAGATCGGCTTGGCGTTCACGGAAGTCAGGGTGCGGGCGAGCAGCAGCTCGACCCAGGAGAACATGAAGCAGAAGAACGCCGCGACGCCGATGCCGCTGGCGATCAGCGGCATCAAGATCTTCACGAAGAACCGCGGGAACGAATAGCCGTCGAGGAATGCGGTCTCGTCGATCTCCTTCGGCACGCCGGACACGAAGCCTTCCAGGATCCACACCGCCAGCGGGACGTTGAACAGGCAATGCGCCAGCGCCACCGCCCACGGCGTGTCGAACAGGTTCAGCGCCGAATACAAATTGAAGAACGGCAGCGCGTAGACCGCAGCCGGCGCCATCCGGTTCGACAGCAGCCAGAAGAACAGATGCTTGTCGCCGAGGAAGCGGTAGCGCGAGAACGCGTAAGCGGCCGGCAGCGCGAACGAGATCGACAGTACGGTGTTGATGACGACGTATTGCAGGGAGTTGATGTAGCCCGAATACCAGCTCGGATCGGTGAAGATCGTCCGGTAATTCTCCAGCGTCGGCTGGTGCGGCCACAGCGTCATCGTCGAGACGATCTCGCCATTGGTCTTGAAGCTCATGTTGACGAGCCAGTAGATCGGCAACATCAAAAACAACAGATACAGCGCCATGACGACGCGGCGGCCGGGGATCGAATGCATCACATGCCCCCTTCGGCCGGCCGCCGCTCGGCGCCGGCATTGGTCATCACGGTGTAGAACACCCAGCAGACGATGATGACGATCAGGTTGTAGACGATCGACAGCGCCGCGGCCTTGCCGAGGTCGAACTGGCCGAGCGCGATCTTGACCAGCTCGATCGAGATGAAGGTGGTCGAGTTGCCCGGCCCGCCACCGGTGACGACGAACGGCTCGGTGTAGATCATGAAGCTGTCCATGAACCGCAGCAGCACGGCGATCAGCAGCACGCGGTGCATCTTCGGCAACTGGATCGCCTTGAACACCGCCCAGCGCGAGGCGCCGTCGATCTGCGCCGCCTGATAATACGCGTCCGGAATCGACTTCAGGCCGGCGTAGCACAAGAGCGCCACCAGGCTGGTCCAGTGCCAGACGTCCATCACCACCACCGTGGCCCAGGCGTCGAAGTCGTTGGAGACGTAATTGTAATTGATGCCGAGACTGTTCAGCGTGTAGCCGAGCAGGCCGATGTCGGAGCGGCCGAAGATCTGCCAGATGGTGCCGACCACATTCCACGGGATCAGAAGCGGTAACGCCATGATCACCAGACAGAACGCGACCGACCAGCCGTGACGCGGCATCGCCAGCGCCACCACGATGCCGAGCGGCACTTCGATCGCCAGGATGATCGCCGAGAACGCCAGATTGCGCCACAGCGAGGCGAAGAATCGGCCGCCGAGATCGGTCGACGGATCCAGCAGTTCCTTGAACCAGCCGACCCCGTTCCAGAAAAACTGATTGTTGCCGAAGGTGTCCTGCACCGAATAGTTCACCACCGTCATCAGCGGCAGGATCGCCGAGAACGCCACGATGGCGAACACCGGCAGCACCAGGAACCAGGCTTTCTGGTTGACGACCTTGTCCATCAGGCGACCTGCTCCAGTGAGCTGCCTTCGACGATTTCGCTGTCGGCATAGACGTGGATACGCGACGGCTCGAACCGCAGCGCCGCTTCATCCCCACTCGGCGAGAAGCCATCCGGCACCCGCGCGGCGATCTTGACGCCACCGACCCGCACCGACGCGAAGCGGATACGGCCGAGATCGTCGATCCGTTCGATGCGGCCGGTCATCAGGCCCGGGGCCTTGGCGGTGAGGTGGACGAATTCGGGCCGCACCCCGATCTCGATCTTGCCGGCCGGCAGTTTCTCGTAACTGCGCGCAAGCGGCACGCGATGGCCGGCGACCAGCGCCTCGCGACCCTTCACTTCGGCCGGAACGATGTTCATGCCCGGCGAGCCGATGAAATAGCCGACGAAGGTGTGGGCGGGGCGTTCGAACAGTTCTTCCGGCGTGCCGCTCTGCACGACGCGGCCGTCGTGCATCACCACCACGGTGTCGGCGAAGGTCAGCGCCTCGGTCTGGTCGTGGGTGACGTAGATCATCGTCAGATCCAGCGCGCGGTGCAGCGCCTTCAGCTTGGAGCGCAGCTCCCACTTCAGATGCGGATCGATCACCGTCAGCGGCTCGTCGAACAGGATCGCGGCGACGTCGCTGCGCACCAGGCCGCGGCCGAGCGAGATCTTCTGCTTGGCGTCGGCCGTGAGCCGCGTCGCCTTGCGGTTCAGGTTCGGGGTGAGATCCAAGAGATCCGCGATCTCGGCGACGCGCCTGGCGATCTCCGCCTTCGGCACGCCGCGATTCTTCAGCGGGAACGCCAAGTTCTCCCGCACCGTCATGGTGTCGTAGATCACCGGAAACTGGAACACCTGCGCGATGTTGCGGTCGCGGGTGGAGAGCTCGGTGACGTCCCGGCCGTCGAACAGGATCTTGCCGCGCGACGGCGTGACGATGCCCGAGATGATGTTGAGCAGCGTGGTCTTGCCGCAGCCCGAAGGGCCGAGCAGCGCATAGGCGCCGCCCTGCCGCCAAGTCATCGACACCGGCTTCAGCGCATAGGCGGCCGGCGGCAGGTCGTCACCGACCAGATAGGAGTGAGCAAGATCGACGAGATCGATGCGCGCCATCGGGCTGTCCCCTCAGATCGGCTTCGGCGCGGCGACGAGGCGATCGGCCGCGTCGAACACGAACAGATTGGCGGGGTCGAGGATGGCGTCGAGGGTCTGGCCCGGCTCGAACTCATGGATGCCGTGCAGCACCGCGACCCAATAGTCGTCGCCGCGCTTCAGATGCACGAAGCTCTCAGAACCTGTGATCTCCGTCACCGCCACGGTCGCCTGAAACGCGTGTCGCTCCGGATCGGCGCTCTTCACCTCGATCTGATGCGCACGGAAGCCGACCCGATAGGTGCCGTCAGAGAGGCTCGCGAATACACCGGTCGCCGGCGCGGTGACGCCACCGGAGTAATGCACGGTGCCGGCTTTCTTCTCGGCCCCGACGATGTTGAGCGGCGGATCCGAGAACACCTGCGCCACCCGCATGGTGTCGGGCTTGCGATAAACTTGCGGCGTCGGCCCGACCTGCAGCGCCTGGCCTTCCCACATGCAGATGGTCCGGCCGCCGAGCAACAGCGCCTCGGACGGCTCGGTGGTCGCATAGACGAAGATCGCCCCCGACGCCTCGAAGATCTTCGGCAGTTCGGTGCGCAGTTCTTCGCGCAGCTTGTAGTCGAGATTGGCGAGCGGCTCGTCGAGCAGCACCAGATCGGCACCCTTGACCAGCGCGCGGGCAATCGCGGTGCGCTGCTGCTGACCACCGGAGAGTTGCAGCGGGGTGCGCTGCAGATACGGCTCGAGCTTCAAGAGCTTCGCCGCCTCCTGCACACGCTGCTCGATCTCGGCGCGTGGCTTGCGCTGCACCCGCAGCGGCGAGGCGATATTCTCGTACACCGTCAGCGACGGGTAGTTGATGAACTGCTGATACACCATCGCCACCGAGCGGCTGCGCACATCGGCACCGGTGACGTCCTCGCCGTCGACCAGCACCCTGCCGGTGGTCGGCTTGTCGAGCCCGGCGAGCAGCCGCATGATCGAGGTCTTGCCCGACAGCGTCGGCCCGAGCAGCACGCTGAGCGTGCCGCGCTCCAGCGTCAGCGACACGTCGCGGATCGCCGGCATTCCGTCGATCGTCCGCGTGACATTCTCCAGGCTGACGCTCATGCCGATGCTCCTGCCTGATGCAGCGACGCCTGGGCGGCGCGATGGACGATCACCCACTCGTCGAGCGCGGCGATCGCTGCCGGCGACAGCCGCAGGCCGAGCTTGGATCGCCGCCAGACGATGTCGTCCGCGCTGCAGGCCCATTCACGGCTCATCAGATAGCGGACCTCGGCCTCCGTCAATGTGGCGCCGAAGTCGCGGCCGAGATCGGCGGCCGACTTGGCCGAACCGAGCACGTCGCGCGCCCGGGTGCCGTAGGCATGCACCAGACGCGAGGCGTGAGCCGAGGCGAGGAACGGATAGTCGCGCAACAGATCGCCGATCAGCACTGGCGCGCCGTCGACCGGGAAATCGCCGCCCGGCAGCGGCTGATGCGCGGTCCAGCCCTGCTCGGCCGAGCCGCCCTTCAGATAGGACGACAGCTTCTCCAGCGCCTCTTCGGCGAGCCGGCGATAGGTGGTGATCTTGCCGCCATAGATCGACAGCAGCGGCGCGCCGCCGGGGGTGTCGAGCTCGAACACGTAGTCGCGGGTCGCGGCCTTGGCCTCGCTGGCGCCGTCGTCATACAGCGGCCGCACCCCGGAGAACGTCCACACCACGTCGGCCGGCGTCACCGGCTTGGCGAAATAGCCGCTCACCGCAGCGCACAGATACTCGATCTCTTCCGGCGTCGCCTTCACCTGCGACGGATCGCCGTGATAGTCGCGGTCGGTGGTGCCGATCAGCGTGAATTCGCCCTGATACGGAATCGCGAACACGATGCGGCCGTCCGCATTCTGGAAGATATAGGCGCGGTCGTGGTCGTAGAGCTTGCGGGTGACGATGTGCGAGCCCTGCACCAGCCGCACCTTGTAGCGGGCATCGACCCCGGCGCCGGAGCCGAGCACGCCCTCGACCCAGGGACCGGCGGCATTGACCAGCGCACGCGCCTGGATCGTGCTGCGCGCGCCGCTGCCGACGTCTTCCAGCGTCACCTGCCAGATGCCGCCCTGCTGGCTGACCTGCACGGCGCGCGTGCGGGTGCGGATCTCGGCACCGCGCTCGGCGGCGTCGCGCGCGGTGAGCACCACGAGGCGAGCGTCGTCGACGAAACAATCGGAATACTCGAAGCCCTTGGTGTAGCGGCCGGGGATCAGCGGCTTGCCGACTTCGTCATGCGCCAGATCGACCGAACGGGTCGGCGGCAGCAGCTTCCGGCCACCGAGATAATCGTACAGGAACAGCCCGAGCCGCAGCCGCCAGGCCGGGCGCAGGCCGTCGTGATGCGGCAGCACGAAGCGCAGCGGCCCGATGATGTGCGGCGCGATCTGCCACAGTCGCTCGCGCTCGATCAGCGCCTCGCGCACCAGGCGAAACTCGAAATATTCGAGATAGCGCAGGCCGCCATGGATCAGCTTGGTCGACCACGACGAGGTGCCGCTGGCGAGGTCGTTCATCTCGCACAGGAACACGGAATGTCCGCGGCCCGCCGCATCGCGCGCGATGCCGCAGCCGTTGATCCCGCCCCCGATGATCGCGAGGTCGTACACCGTTCCCACCGACGCTCCTCACCGCATTGCAACAAATTGCTGCAACGCACTTTCGCTTCTGTCGATTTACGCTGGAAAGCGAATAAATCACAAACCGAAACGAAAGCAACTGTGATCTGCAAAGGGATCGCGTTTCCGGCGCGAAATCGCAGCCGAACGCTGGGAGACAAGCACAACTGACGATGTGGAAAGGCTGTTCAGGCCGCGGATTCGTCGAGATCGGGTTTCGCCGGGCAGGCCTCGATTACCTCAATACCTTTCGCATCGCAGATCGCCTGCAGCGACGGCGGCAGCGCCCTGTCGGTGACGAAGGTCTGGATCTGGCTGAGATGGGCAATCCGCACCGGCGCGTTGCGCTCCAGCTTGGTCGAATCCGCCACCAGCATCACGCTGCGGGCGTTGGCGATGATCGCTTGCGACGCCTGGACTTCGCGGTAGTCGAAGTCGAGCAGCGCGCCCTCCTCGTCGATCGCCGAGGCGCCGATGATCGCGTAGTCGACCTTGAACTGGCCGATCAGGCTGGTGGCGGTGGAGCCGATCACCGCGCCGTCGGCGCGGCGCACGGTGCCGCCGGCCACCACCACCTCGATTCGCGGATGGCGATACAGCAGCATCGCGACGTTGAGGTTATTGGTGATCACCAACAGATCCTGGTGCGACGACAGCGCGCCGGCGACCTCCTCGGTGGTGGTGCCGATGTTGATGAACAGCGAGCAGCCGTTGGGAATCCGCGCCGCGGCCGCCGCGCCGATCGCCTTCTTTTCCTCGGCGGCGACGAAGCGGCGCGCCTCGTAGGCGAGGTTGGCGACGCCGGAGGCGATAATCGCGCCGCCGTGGATTCGCGTCAGCGAGCGCTGGTCGCACAGATCGTTGAGATCCTTGCGGATGGTCTGCGCCGACACTTCGAAGCGCCGCACCAGATCCTCGACCATCACCCGGCCCGAGGCCCGGGCGATATTGAGGATTTCAGACTGACGATGGGTCAGAGCCGTCACGCACGCACCTTGCAACGTTGATGCGCCATGGTGCGGCTGTTCGCGCGTCAGGTCAACGCGCGGCGCGAGACGGCTGCGCTCCGCAACACGCACGGCCTCATGGTGAGGAGGCGCGAAGCGCCGTCTCGAAGCGCCGTCTCGAACCATGGGCTGCTGGTACTGCGCGGCCCCCCCTTCGAGACGCCCGGCTGCGCCGGGCTCCTCAGGGTGAGGACTCAGTGACCGCAGCAAGGCCGTAGGACAGGCCAAAACGGAGGCGACGGCCGTCTGGACTGACAAGCCGCTAGGCCGGCCGCACCATCTCGAACATCGCGTCGGGGCGGATCTCGAAATAGTCGCCGCGCCGGCCGGCGCGCACGATCGGCCGCGCCGCGGCGGTCTGATAGACACCGTCTTCGATCAGGCGCTTGTCGATGTGAACCATCACCACCTCGCCGATCGTCAGCCAGGCGTCGACCTCGACGCCATCGGCGCCCTTCAGCCGAACGATTTCCGACAGCTTGCATTCGAACGACACCGGGCTCTCGGCGACGCGCGGCGGCTTGACCAGTTCGCTGCCGAGCTTGGTCAGATTGCCGAGCGTGAATTCATCGACCTCGTGCGGGACGGTCGCGGACGTCGCGTTCATCGCCTGCGCCAGATCCATCGTCACCAGATTCCAGACGAACTCGCCGGTACGCTGGATATTGGCGACGGTGTCCTTCCAGGTGGTCGAGGAGAAGCCGATCAGCGGCGGGTGGTAGTTGAAGGCATTGAAGAAGCTGTAGGGCGCGAGGTTGACGCGGCCTTCGGCGTCGCAGGACGAGATCCAGCCGATCGGCCGCGGCGCGATGATGGCGTTGAACGGGTCGTGCTTCAGGCCGTGACCGTTCACCGGCCGGTAGGAGTGCAGATCGGACACGCGGGTTTCCTTGTTGTTATTGCGTCTCGGCGCGCCGGCCGGCGCCGAGCGCGGCCAGCACGAAATCGATCATCTGGTCGAGGGTCGGCCGATCCTTGGTGAAGCTCTGCGCGATCATCTGCGGGTGAAAGAAACGGACCATCGCGGCGCAGGTGCAGCTCGCCGCCTCGGGCACGTCGGCAATGTCGAATTCGCCGCTCTCGGCCCCCTGCGCGATCACCTCGCCGATGGTGCCGGTGACCAGCTCCATGTGGGCGATGCAGACATCCCAGTTTTCCTCCATCGCGATCGCCACCATCTCGTGCAGCTTGGCGTCGCCGATGTAGCGCTCGCAATTCATCCGGTGCACCGTCGCGAGCAGATCGCGCAGCCGCTGCCGGGCGGAGCCTGGCGCGCGCGCGATCGTCGCGGCCGCCTGCTCGACCTCGCTCATCAGATGCCGGGCCACGCCCTTGTGAATCGCCTTCTTGGAATCGAAGAAGCGATAGACATTGGCCGGGCTCATCTGCAGCAGCTTGGCGATGTCGGCCACCGTGGTCTTCTGGTAGCCGATCTCACGGAACAGGCGCTCGGCCACCACCAGGATGCGGTGGCGCATGTCGGCTTCGGTATTCTCGGTCAGCAGCGTCATCAGCACAGATATTCAATCATTCGGCCGCGGCGGCAAGCGGAAAGCTCCGCGACGGATCGGCGCCGTGCTGCGCTGCAAGATCGGCCGCGTCGCCGCCGCGCTCGTCGAGACTGTTGCGGAACCACAGCGCGTACAGACCCGGCAGGTAGAACAGCGTCAGGAAGGTGGCGACGAACAGGCCGCCCATGATGGTGATCGCCATCGGGCCCCAGAACGCCGAGCGCGACAGCGGGATCATCGCCAGGATCGCCGCGAGCGCGGTCAGCACCACCGGCCGCGCACGCCGCACCGTCGCTTCGACGATCGCCTGCCGGCGAGTCGAGCCGTGCGAGACGTCGCTCTCGATCTGGTCGACCAGGATCACCGCGTTACGCATGATCATGCCGGCGAGCGCGATCAGGCCGAGCAGCGCCACGAAGCCGAACGGCGCGGCCGCGACGTTGAGCCCGAGCGAGGCACCGATGATGCCGAGCGGCGCGGTGAGGAACACCAGCAATAGCCGCGGGAAGCTCTGCAACTGGATCATCAGCAGCGCCAGCATCGCGATCACCATCACCGGAAACAGGATGAAGATCGAGGCGTTGCCCTTGGCGGATTCCTCGATCGCCCCGCCGGTCTCGATGCGGTAGGCGGGCTGCAACTGATCGCGGATCTGCTGCAATTGCGGCCAGATCGCATTGGTGACGTCCGGGGCCTGAACGCCGTCGACGACGTCGCCGCGCACGGTGATCGCCATGTCGCGATTGCGCCTCCACAGGATCGGCTCCTCGTGCGCGTACTCGACCTTCGCGACCTGCGACAGCGGCACCGCCACGCCGTTGCGGGCCATGATGGTGAGTTCGCCGATCCGCGCGAGATCGAGCCGCTCGTTCGGCACCGCACGGGCGACGACCCCGATCTTTTCGACGCCGTCGCGCACCGTGGTGACTTGCGCGCCCGAGATCAGCATCGCCAGCGCCTGCGAGACGTCCTGCGGAGTCAGACCGAGCGTGCGGGCGCGGGACTGGTCGACGACGAGTTTGAGATACGGCGACTGCTCGTTCCAATCGAGGTGCGGATCGACCACATTCGGATTGGTCTTCACCACATCGCGAACCTGATAGGCGATCTCACGCACTTTCGCCGTGTCCGGCCCGATCACCCGGAACTGCACCGGGAAGCCGACCGGCGGGCCGAAGTTGAAGCGGTCGACCCGCACCCGCGCCGCCGCGAGCCGGCCGCTGTGCGCAGCCTGCTCGATCCGCGCCTTGATCCGCTCGCGCGCCGCGACGTCCTTGGCGACGATCACGATCTCGGCGAAGGATTCGGTCGGAAGCTGCGGATTGAGGCCGAGCCAGAACCGCGGCGAGCCCTTGCCGACATAAGCCGTGTAGGTCGCGATATCGCCGTCGTCCTTCAGCAGCGCCTCGGCTTCCTTCACCGACTTCGTGGTGACATCGAAGGCGGTGCCTTCCGGCAGGCGCAGTTGCAGGAATAGTTCGGGCCGTTCCGACAGCGGGAAGAACTGCTGCTGAACATGGCCGAAGCCGACCACCGCGGCGACGAAGATGCCGACCGTGGCCGTGACCACCGTGCCACGCCAGCGCACGCACCAAGAGACGGCCGCGCGCAGCGCCCGATAGATCCGGGTGTGATACACCTCGTCCGGATTGTGGCCTTTCTTGCCGGCGAAGTCCGGCAGCAGCTTGACGCCGATATACGGCGTGAAGATCACCGCGACGAACCACGAGGCGATCAGCGCGATCGCCACGATCCAGAAAATGCCGCCGGCATATTCGCCGACGCCGGAGTTCGCGAAGCCGATCGGCAGGAAGCCGGCCGCGGTGACTAGCGTGCCGGTCAGCATCGGAAACGCCGTCGACTCCCAGGCGAACGACGCCGCCTTGGCGCGATCCCAGCCCTGCTCCATCTTCACCACCATCATCTCCACCGCGATGATGGCGTCGTCGACCAGCAGGCCGAGCGCGATGATCAGCGCGCCGAGCGTGATCCGGTGCAGATCGAGCGACATCGCGTTCATGACGATGAAGACGATGGCGAGTACCAGCGGCACCGACAGCGCCACCACGATGCCGGTGCGCCAGCCGAGCGTCAGGAACGAGACGAACAGCACGATCACCAGCGCCTCGACGAACGAGCGCATGAATTCGCCGACCGCGTGCTTCACCACTTCGGGCTGATCGGCGATCTGCTCGATGTCGATGCCCTGCGGCACGTCGGCCATGAACGACGCGGTCGCCGCACCGACCTGCTCGCCGAGCTGCAGGATGTTGGCGCCCTTGGCGGTGACGACGCCGATCCCGATCGCCGGCTTGCCCTTCTGGCGCACCTGGTAATCGCTCGGGTCGACATAGCCGTGGCGAATCTCGGCGACGTCGCCGAGCCGGAACACCCGGCCGCCGCTCTCGACCGGCGTCTCCGCCACCGCCTGGACGCCGTCGAGCGCGCCGGTGACCCGCAGCGGCACCCGCTGTGACGAGGTCTCGACGGTGCCGGCCGGCACCACCGCGTTCTGCTTGGCGAGGGAGTCGAAGATCGCCTGCGGCGTCAGGCCGAGCGTCGCCAGCTTGGCGTGCGAGAATTCGACATAGATCTTCTCGTCCTGGGTGCCGTAGATGTTGACCTTGGTAACGCCCGCGACTTTGAGCAGCCGCTGGCGCAGGCCTTCGGCGGCCTTCTTGAGCTGCGCGTAGCTCGCGCCGTCGCCGGTCATCATGTAGAGCATGGAATCGACGTCGCCGTATTCGTCGTTGATCGACGGGCCGATCAGACTGCTCGGCAATTGCGGCGCGACGTCCCAGAGCTTCTTACGCAACAGATAGAGCAGTTGCGGCACTTCGGACGGCGGCGTCGAGTCGCGAAACGTCACCTGCATCGCGGTGAACGACGCCTTCGAATACGTCTGCACCTTTTCGAAGTAAGGCAGTTCCTGCAGCTTCTTCTCGATCGGATCGGCGACCTGTTCCTGCATCTCCTTGGCGGTGGCGCCCGGCCAGATCGCCGACACCACCGCGACCTTGACGGTGAACGACGGATCTTCGCCGCGGCCGAGCCGCTGATACGAATAGATGCCGGTGAAGCCGAGCGCGCAGATCAGGAACAGGATCAGCGCCGGATGTCGGACCGCCCAGGCCGACAGGTTGAAACGCATTGCGACGCTCCCAGCGCGGATCAGAAGGTCAAGGCCGACACCACTCGCACCTTTTCGGCCGGATCGAGCTTCTGCACCCCGAGCGTGACCACCTGATCGCCCTCGTCGACGCCGTCGCTGATCACCACGTCGTCGGTTTCGTAGGCCTTCACGGCGACCCGCTTCAGCTTCACCTCACCGGCCGCGTCGACGACATAGAGCGACGGCTGACCGCCCTGGTTGAACAGCGCCGACAGCGGCACCTTCGCGACCCGAACCTTGTCCGGGTCGGTGAGGGTGAGCGTCGCGGTCATGCCGAGCACGACGCGGTCGTCGGCATCCGGCAGCGAGAACTTGGCGAGGAAGGTGCGGGTCGCGGGATCGGCGAGCGGCGCCACCTCGCGCAGCTTGGCGGCATAGTGCCGGCCCGGCTCCGACCACAGCGTCACATCGGCCAGCCCCTTGGTGGCGCGGGTGATCAGCGTCTCGGGGATCGCCACAACCGCTTCCTTCTCACCGATCCGGGCGAGCCGGAACGCGGCCTGGCCGGCCGCCACCACCTGCCCCGGCTCGACCAGTGTGGCGGCGACGACGCCGTGGCTGTCGGCGACCAGCGCGGCGTAGGACAGGGCGTTGCGGGTCAGCTCGACCGAGCGCTCGGCGCGGGCGAAGCGGGCGCGGGCCTCGTCGGCGGCGGCGCGGCTCTGGTCCATCTGCGCCTCGGTGGCCCAGCCCTTGGCGCGCAGCTCCCGGGCGCGGTTCTCCGACGCCGTGGCCTGCGCCAGCACGCCCTTGGCGGCGCTGTGTTCGGCCTCCGCCTGCTCGGCCTGGAGCTTCAGGTCGGTCTGGTCGAGCACCGCCAGCTTCTGGCCGATCTCCACGGTCTGGCCGACCTCGACCAGCCGCTGCGCGATCTTGCCGCCGACCCGGAATCCGACGTCGGTCTCGGTGCGCGGCTTGATGGTGCCGACGAAGCTGCGCTCCGGCGCCTGCGGGACATAATGCACCGCGGTGACCAGAACCGGCCGCTTCGACAGCTCGGGTCTGGTTTCCTTGCCGTCGCAGCCGGCCAGGCCGATCACCGCGACGGCCAGCATGGTGCCGGCGAGAAGTCTGAAGAAACCGTCGAACAGAGGAAACGCGCGCATCGCCAGCCTCCTTTTGCGATCGGAGGAACTGTCGACTGACTTCTGACGATTGTCAATATTCGTCAGGAATCATGAATCTGTGACTGGCCGTCAGCTCGCCAGCTTCAGGCTGCCTTCGCAGCGCCGGCGCAGGTCGGTCAGAGCCCTGGCCAGTTGGCCGGTGAGCAGATCGAGCTGCTCTGGAGAAATCGCTCCGGACTCCTGCTCGATCAGGCGTGCGATCTCGCCGATCGAATGGAAGCCGAGGGTGCGCGCCCCGCCCTTCAGGGAGTGCGCCTCGACCTCAAGGGTGGTGCGATCCATGCGATCTCCGAAACGCCGGAACAGCGCGATCCGCCGCTCCGTCTCGGTGAAGAAAAGCGTCACCATTTCATTGACTTGGTCGCGGCCGATTTCCGCAGTCAGCTCTGCCAGCGTATCCAGATCGGCCTGCGTCGGCGGCGCCAGCACCGTGACCGGCTGGGGCGCCCCGCGCAGCGCCCGCAGCACCGCCGCCACCAGCGCCGGTTTGCGCAGCGGCTTGGCCAAAAAGTCGTTCATGCCGGCCTCGCGGCAGACCTTGACGTCGTCAGGGAACGCGTTGGCGGTCAGCGCGATGATCGGCAGCTTGGCGAGCGCATTGCCTTTCCCGCGAATCGCCTGGGTGGCGGCGAGGCCGTCCATATTGGGCATTCGCACGTCCATCAGCACGACATCGAACTCGCGCTCGCTGGCGGCCTGCACCGCGTCGGTGCCGTCGGACACGACGGTGATCTCGGCGGCGAACTCCTGCAGCATCTTGGTCACCACCATCTGGTTGGTGGCGTCGTCTTCGGCGATCAGCACACGTAGCGGACGACCGAGCAGCGCGATGCGGGTGCGCAGATCGTCGCTGCCGAGCCGGTCGAGCCGGTGGTCGGCGACCCACGCATTGCTCCACGGCAGATCGAGACTGAAGCGGAAGGTCGAGCCCTCGCCCTCGCGCGAGGTCACGGCGATGTCGCCGCCCATCTGTTCGACGATCCGCCGGCTGATCGCCAGCCCGAGGCCGGTGCCGCCGAACCTGCGATTGATCGAGACGTCGGCCTGGGCGAAATCGGTGAACAGGCTGCCGACCCGGTCCGGCGAAATACCGATGCCGGTATCGGTGACCTGCCACTCGACGGTGGCGTGGCTGTCGTTGCGCTTGACGCAGGTCAGCACGATGGCGATCGAGCCGCGCTCGGTGAACTTCACGGCATTGGAAGCGAGGTTGAGCAGCACCTGGCGAATCCGCGCCGCGTCGCCGCTGAGCGACGGCGGCAGCCGCGGATCGATATCGATCTTCAGCTCGATCCCCTTGCCCCTGATCTCCGGCTCGATGATGGCTCGCACCGACTCCACCAGCGTCGCGGGGGAGAAATCGGCCTGTTCGAATTCCAGCCGGCCGGCTTCGAGCTTGGACAGATCGAGGATGTCGTTGAGGATGCGCAGCAGATCGTCGCCGGAATCGCGGATGGTGGTGACCGCCTGTTGCTGCTCGGCGTCGAGCTTGGTCTCCAGCAGCGAATTGGCGAGGCCGAGCACGCCGTTCATCGGGGTGCGGATCTCGTGGCTCATCATCGCCAGGAAGCTGGATTTGGCGCGGTTCTCGGCCTCGGCCTGCTCGGCGCGCCAGCGCTCGGTGACGTCGCGGCCGACGCCGCGATAGCCTGCGAACTCGCCCTTGGCGTCGAACACCGGCTTGGCAGTGAGCGACCACAACCGCGGCGCACCGCCGATCACCACGTGCACCACAAAATCGTTCATAGCCTCCCGCTGCGCCATCTTCGCGGCGACGCCCATCGCGCAACGTCCGTCCTCCGAGCACAGCATGCCGATCACATCCGACAGCAGCGCTCCGGTCAGCAGGTTCGGGGGCAGCTTGGCGACTTCGACGAAACGCTCGGGCACGTGGACCAGCCGCCCCTGGGCGTCGGTCTGCCACAGCCAATCGCTGGCGTTGGCCTGGAAGTCCTTCAGCAGCAGCGAGATGATCTCGGTCTGACGTTCCAGCTCGAACTTCGCGCGCAAATTGTCGAAGAACATCTCGCCGTGCGACACCAGGTTGCGCGACATGAACACGCCGTACAGCAGCAGGAACGCCGCGGTGATGCGATAGGCGGTGCCCTCGCACAGCGCCAGCGACAGCGCCGACCCGGCGGTCAAAGCCCAAGTATAAGCAAGACCGGCCCGCGGCACCGTCGACAGCGTGAACGCGCCGCCGGAGATCATGCCGGCCGCGACGCAGGCGGCGATCAATTGATCGCCGGGTTCGGCGGTGACGAACACCATCACCGGCATCGCCCCCCAGATCAGGCCGAGCAGCAAAGCATGCAGCGTCATCCGCCGGATCGCACGTGCGGAGGCTTCGAGACGGGGCTCGGATCGGGTGCGCAGCCAGGCTCTCACCGCCGAGGCGGCGACGAACACGATCATCGCCATCCAGGCCAGCAGTTGCGGGCGCGCCTCGCTGCCCCAGAACGTGAAGAGTATCAGCGATGCGTTGGCGAGGTTGACGCTCATCGTCACCGGAGTCAGCCGGGTGACGCTGTCGATCTGCGCGGCACGTATCCGCCGCATTTCGTGCTCGTCGATGTCGGTATGCGGCAGCAACGTACCGGCGCCGCGACCTCCCAGCCAGAAGTCCAGCAAGGCGGCCCTGTCGGTCCGGGACATCCAGGCCGTCGTCATCGATTGCCACAGGCCCGACATCTCGAAACGCTCTCTCGGCCGTTTACGATCCAGGTCGTCACTGCCTCATGCGCGGCCTCGCCCAGACAGTCTAACCGCCCGAGAAGACTCTGTCTTCCACACATGCGGCATCCTGTACCGCCCCTCTGATGGATCGCTGACCGGCACAAGACTGGGATCGACCATGCTGCCCGGGTGCTTAGCGACCGTTAACTCGACTGCGGAAGCTGCAGCACGACGGCGCCTCGGTTAACAATCCGCGAAACAACCTATTTTCCGGTAAATTAGTATTCCACAAAGGAGCATGGTCACGACTTGTTGCAACCCAAAATGGTCGGAACATCCCAGGCTCCAACCGGTTGTCCCTGCGAAGCTCACGAAGCAAAGGAGAACATCCGATGGGTAGTACGATGGACAAGGTCAAGGGTAAGGCCAACGAACTCGCTGGCAAGGGCAAGCAGGGCCTCGGAGAAGCCACAGGTTCTGACAAGCTGCAGGGCGAAGGCGTGATGCAGGAAGCCAAGGGCCACGGCCAGCAGGCGCTCGGCGATGCCAAGGAAGCGGTGAAGAACACCGCCGACAAGGTGGCCGGCGCCGCCCACAAAAATCTGTGATCAGCGGCTCACGCAACACCATGGATCGTTGCAAGACCGGCCCTTGGGCCGGTCTTCGCATGTCTGGGCAGTCCCGCCGCCGCCGCTCTTAGTAACCGAGCGCACAGCCGTCCTTGCGCGGATCCGATCCGCCGGTCAGCGTGCCCTTGTCCCAATCGATCCAGATGCCCTGACCGCCGCCATGGGGGGTGCCGATCGGCACGACCTTGTGACCAAGCGCCTTGAGGCCCGCGACGGTCTCGGCCGGCACGCCATCCTCGAGCTGATAGATATCCTCGTAGTGCAGGCCACGCGGCAGATCGATCGCTTCCTGCATATCGAGGCCGTAGTCGAGCACGTTGGTCAGCACATGAACCTGACCGACCGGCTGATACTGACCGCCCATCACGCCCCACGACATTCGGGCCCGACCGTTCTCGGTGGCGAGGGCCGGAATGATAGTGTGCAGCGGGCGCTTCTTCGGCGCGATGCAGTTCGGGTGGCCGGGCTGGATGCGGAAACCGGCACCGCGATTCTGCAGCAGCACGCCGGTCTTGTTCGACACGATCGCGGAGCCGAACGAATGCGCGATCGAGTTGATGAACGAGCAGACGTTGCGCTCCGCATCAACCACGGTGATGTACACGGTCGACGGATTCATCGGCGGCGACACCACCGGCAGATCGAGCAGCTTGTCGAGCGCGATCTGGCTGTAATGCTCCTCGGCGAATTCCTTCGCCAGAATACGCAGCACGTCCACATCGACATGCTGGGGGTCGCCGATGTGCTGTTCGCGGATCATGTAGGCGATACGGGTCGCCTCGGCTTCCAGGTGGAAGCGTTCGACGCTGAGCGGGCCGAACTTGGTGAGATCGAACCGGCTGAGAATGTTCAACATCACCAGCATGGTGATGCCCGGACCGTTCGGCGGGCACTGCCAGACGTCGAGCCCCTTGTAGATCGTGCCTATCGGCGACGTCGTTTCGGTGGCGTGCTCGGCGAAGTCTTCCAGCGTGTGCAGACCGCCGAGCCCGCGCAGCGTCTCGACCATGTCTTCGGCGACCGCGCCCTTGTAGAAGCCGTCCGGCCCCTTGTCGGCGATCAGCTTCAGCGTGTTGGCGAGCTCCGGCTGGGTAATGACGTCGCCGGTCTTGGCGGCTTCGCCGTGCGGCAGCAGATAGCGCTCGGTGTTGGCGCCCTTCTTCAGCTTGGTGAAGCCGTTAGCCCAGTCGAACGCGATCCGCGGCGCCACCACGTAGCCTTCCGCCGCCGCCTTGATCGCCGGCTGCAGCACCTTGTCCAGACCGAACCGGCCGTGATCGCGCAGGATCGTCGCCCAGGCGTCGATTGCACCGGGGATCGTCACCGAATGCGGGCTGGTCAGCGGGATCGCGTCGATGCCGTTTTCCAAAAACCACTCGGCCTTGGCGGCTGCGGGGGCCCGGCCCGAACCGTTATAGGCGGTGATCTTGCCGGTGCCCTTGGGCTGGATCAGCGCGAAGCAATCGCCGCCGATGCCGGTGGATTGCGGCTCGATCACCGCCAGCAGGGCGGACGCGGCAATCGCGGCGTCGGCGGCGGTGCCGCCGGCCTTCAGGATCTCGATCGCGGCCAGCGCCGCCTGCGGGTGCGAGGTCGCGACCATGCCGTTGCGGGCGTGCACGGTGGACCGGCCGGCGAGATGGAAATTCCTCATAGGCACAAGCTCGTTGGGTTGGTTACGCCGCGCTCCGGCGCCGGCCTAGTTGGCATATTCCGCGGGGCGCGAGCAATCCTCACCGAGACCATCGCGGACGACCGCGCTCTCCCCAGGAGGGCCGGTTTCCTGCCGGCACCGGCGCTGTTACACAACGCCCACAGCCGCGCTTCCGCATCCGGGCCGGCGACAACCTGCGTCTTGGCGGCCGTGAGCGGGCAGACCGAGCCGAAATGGAGCGGGCGATGGCCGGCGAGAACGATCTGAACGACCGCGTCGAGGCGCTGGAAGTGCGCCTGGCGTATCAGGACGAGACGATCGAGGCGCTGAACCAGACCGTCACCGCCCAGTGGAAGCAGATCGACGCGCTGACCCGGCAGCTCGCCGCCCTCAGCGAACGGCTCGACCAGGCCGAGAGCAGCGCCGGCGCTCCGGCCAACGAGCGTCCGCCGCATTATTGAGGGAGGAGCGCTCGCTCAAGCGCAGGGCGCTCCCCTTGTCATTCCGGGGCGCGCGAAGCGCGAACCCGGAATCTCGCCGTGACAACAACCTCGGGATTCCGGGTTCGCTCACTTCGTGAGCGCCCCGGAATGACGTCGGCGAGGCTGAGCGTTTGCTTGGTCTACGACGCCTTCATGCCGAGGCGCTGGTCGCGGAGTTCGCGCTTCAGCACTTTGCCGATCGCGCTGCGCGGCAGCGACTCGACCAGCACGACCTCGGCAAGGCGCTGGGTCTTGCCGACCTGACCGTTGGTCCAGGTCTTCAGCTCCGCCGGGTCGATGGTGCGGCCGGGCCGCGCCGCCACGAACGCAACCGGGGTCTCGCCCCACTCTTCCGACGGCATGCCGACGACCGCGACCTCGAGCACGTCGGGGTGCTTGGCGGCCACGGCCTCGATGTCGCTCGGGTAGATGTTGAAGCCGCCCGAGATGATCATGTCCTTCTTGCGGTCCATCAGGGTGATGAAGCCGTCGGCATCGAACCGACCGACGTCGCCGCTGCGCACCCAGAGGTTGCCGTCCTTGTCGGTCCAGAACACTTCGGCGGTCTTCTGCGGCTGATTGAGATAGCCCTTCATGATGGTGTCGGAGCGACCGACTATTTCGCCGACCTCGCCATCGGGCAGGAAGTTGCCGTCCTCGTCGATCATCCGGATTTCATGACCGGGCCGCGGCTGGCCGACGGTGTGCAGCTTGTTCGGGAATTCGTGGGCGAGCAGCGTGCACGAGCCGCCGCCCTCGGTCATGCCGTAGTACTCGGTCAGACCGCCGGGCCAGCGCTTGAGGATGTCGGCCTTCAATTCCGGCGCAAACGGCGCGGAGGTGCAGAACTTCATCTGGAAGGACGACAGGTCGAACTGACCGAACTCCGGCAGCGCCATGATCCGGCGATACTGCACCGGCACCAGCATCGCGTGGGTGACCCGATGCTTCTGCGCCAATTCCAGGAAGCCGCGGGCGTCGAACTTCTTCATCAGCACCACAGTGCCACCGCCGGCGAGCGTCGGATTGAAACACACCAGCGTCGTGTTGGAATAGAGCGGCGTCGACAGCAGCGTCACCGCGTCGGGGCCGTAACCGATCGGATCGAGCTTGCCGTATTGCGCCCAGCGCATCTGATGGCTGTGGACGATGCCCTTCGGCGTACCGGTGGTGCCCGACGAGTAGATGATGTTGAACACCCATTCCGGATCGATCGTCACCGGCGCGGGCTTGCTACCTTCCGGCGCCAGCCAGCGCGTGAACGCTTCGCCGCTGGTGCCGTCGTCGAACGCCACGCGCTTCACCGCGGCATCGATCTCGGCGTCCTTCATCGCATTGGCGGCGAAGTCGTCGGTGAACAGGATCTTGGCGGCGGAGTCCCGCACCATCGCGGAGAAGTCCTTGGCGGTCGACGACGGCGCCAGCGGCGCCACCGCGATGCCGGCGCGCAGAGCGCCGAGGAAGGTCGCCGCGTATTCGATCGAGGACAGCGCGCAGATCGAGATGGTGTCGGTCGGCTTCAAACCGTCGCGCTGGAAGGTCGCGGCGATGCGATCGATCAGCGCATCGAATTCCGCGTAGCGCAATTGCCGTTCCCCGTCGATCACCGCGATCCGCTCCGGCCGCGCCTGCGCGGTGCCACGAACCAGGGCAGGAAGAGTGATGAAGTCGGGCATTTCGGTCTCCACGTTTCTTGGTTATCGAACTCGAACAAGTGCGCGTCGTTGCGAGGAGCGAAGGGACGCACTGACGCCGCTGAAAAGGCATTCGGCGTCAGCGATCCAGCGCTCGCCTTTCAACCACTTCGCGCCGCTCGCGTACAGACGTTCGACGGAATCGCCTGTCGAGTTCGGCGTTTCGTTCGATCGGAGACTTGTCGGGACCGCGTATTCCGTGTGGCAGACGGCGCACACAATGCTTGCAGCAGGCGCATCATTCCGCAGAACAGCATCGCGGCGTTGCGGTGCAAAATTCTCCAGCACGGGACGTCTAGCAGGGGAAAGCTAGCTTCGCGCCTCTGCCCGATCGTGCAGCACGGCAGCGAGCCGGACGTGATCCACCTCAATGGTGCGATCGTAGCTGATCAGGCCGAGCTTGCGGAACTTGTTCATGAAGTAGCTGACCCGAGAGCGGGTGGTGCCGATCATCTCAGCCAGCGTTTCCTGGCTGATGTGCGTCGCGATCGGCTGCGTTTGACCTCCCCCGTCGAATTCGGCGAGGCGCAGCAGCAGACGCGCCAGCCGCTTCTCGCTGCAATTGAGCAGTTGGTCGAGCAGATCCTCTTCGATGCGACGGTTGCGTAGCAACAGATGCCGGACGAACAATTCGGCGAAATCCGGTTGCGCCCGCAATGTCTCGATCAGCCGCGCGCCGGCGATGATCGCCACCACACAGTTCTGCATGGCGATCGTGGTGGCACTGCGGATCGGTTCGCCGACCAGACACCCCTCGCCGAAGAACTGACCTGGCGCCACCATGCCGGTTGCCGCTTCTTTGCCCTGCACCGACAGCACGACGACTTTGATACGCCCCTGCAGCAGCAAATACACACTGTCGGCTTTATCGCCCTGTGCGAAGATCGTCTGATTCTTGACGAATTTGGTGATCGCGTGGCCGTGACCGAGCTTGCGCAGCAGGTCGCGGGAATCGAAACCAGCCTCCGGCTTCATGGTCGCCTCCACGGGTCGACCGGCATTCCTTCGTGCCGATCAAAGTGCCCCGCAGAATAGACCGCACAGCGCTGAAATCGCTGGTAAATCGGCGTCCCTCGGAATGCTACGGGAACGCAGCCCCGGATGATTGCGGTATCGCGCTCAAACCACCGGGGTGGTGCGCTCGTCGTTCCAGGACAGGCCGAACTGATCCAGCCCTTCGGCCAGGTAATCGCCGAGCAGCGGCTCGCCGAGCAGATAGCGCGCGGTGCGTCCGTTGCGCCCCTCGGCGGCTTCGCGGCGGAGATCGTCCCATTCCTCGATGCTGCCGTCGCCGCGGCCCAGCCGCATCAAGGCCACCAGGTCGATCTGCTCTTCCTCGGTCATTGCGCTGATGAAGCCGGCGATCTCCTGAACGACCGGGTCGTCGCCGGTGTCTTCGAGCACGTCCACCATGTTGTCGTCGGCGCCGTTCGATCCGGAATCGGCATCGCCGTCGCCTTCCTTGACGTCGAATTCACGCGCCTTCTCGATCAGAAACGCGACCTTGTCGGTCGAAATCGCGAGCTCGGGCATCGTCCTTCCTCCGTCGTGGTGCGGGTGTCGGCATCGCACGCGCTAACGCACCGCAGCGCGAGATGATCCATTGCGCCTCAAGCGCAAAACACGCATGTTCGGGCAAAATACGAAGAGCCCGGGAGAAACGTGGGATGGTCTGGACCATCGGCAAGGTCAAAATCACAAAAATCGTCGAAATGGAAATGACCGGAGGCACCCGGTTCATCCTGCCGCAAGCCGTCCCTCAGGAAATCCAGGCCATGCCGTGGCTGATACCGCAGTTCGCCAGCGCCGAAGGCCGGTTGACGATGTCGATCCACAGTTGGGTGGTCGAAACGCCGACCCAGCGCATCGTGGTCGATACCGGTCTCGGCAACGACAAACAGGGCCGCGGCGTGCCGCATTGGAACGGCCTGGACAAACCGTTTCTGCAGGACTTGGCGAATGCCGGCTATCCGGCGGACAGCATCGACACGGTGATCTGCACCCATCTGCACGTCGATCACGTCGGCTGGAACACCAGACTGGTCGACAGCCGATGGGTGCCGACCTTTCCCATCGCGCGTTATCTGTTCGGCCGCACCGAGTACGAGTACTGGAAGACGCATTCGACCGACGCCGCCCACGCCGCAGTGTTCGCTGACTCGGTGCAACCGGTGATCGACGCCGGCGTCGTCGATCTGGTCGACAGCGACGCGCAGATCAGTGATGAAATCTCCCTGATCCCGACGCCCGGCCACAGTCCAGGGCACGTCGCACTGCACATTCGCTCCGAAGGCGAAGAGGCGGTGCTGTCGGGTGACGTCGCACACCATCCCTGCCAGATGGAGCGGCTGGAATGGTCGTCCAGCTTCGACACCGACCCGCTGCAATCGATCGAGACCCGGCGGCAATTGTTCTCACGCTTCGCCGAAACACCCGCCTTGCTGTTCGGCGGGCATTTCGGCCCCGGCCGGATCGTTCGCCACGGCGACGCCTTCCGCCTTGTGGCGCTGCCATGACAGGCGATCGCAACGCCTTGCATGACGTGCCCGCGCCGGCATCCGTTGAATTCAACCGACGCCTGATCCATCAATTGGACAGCCAGCAAAACTGCGGAGGATACGCGGGATGAAGCTCGTTCGTTACGGCGCTATCGGCCACGAGAAGCCCGGCTTGATCGACAAAGACGGCCAGCTTCGCGATCTGTCCGGACAGATCGCCGACCTCGCGGGCGACGCGTTTTCACCCGCGAGCCTCGCAAGGCTGGCTGCACTCGATGTCGCCGGCCTGCCCACGGTGCAGGGCAAGCCGCGGCTCGGCTCGCCGGTCGGCGGCGCGCCGAAGTTCATCGCGATCGGGCTCAACTACGCCGACCACGCCGCCGAGGCCAACATGCCGATTCCGGCCGAGCCGATCGTGTTCATGAAGGCCAACAACTCGCTGTGCGGACCGAACGACGATGTCGAGAAACCTCGCGGCTCGACCAGGCTCGATTGGGAAGTCGAACTGGCGGTGATCATCGGCACCCGCGCCAAATATGTCGGCGAAGCCGACGCGCTCAACTACGTCGCCGGCTACGCAGTCTGCAACGACGTCTCCGAGCGTCACTTCCAGCTCGAGCGATTGGGGCAATGGACCAAGGGCAAGTCGCACGACACCTTCGGCCCGCTCGGCCCCTGGGTCGTCACCAAGGACGAGATCGCCGACGTGCACAAGCTGGGGATGTGGCTCGACGTCAACGGCCAGCGCTGCCAGACCGGCTCGACCGCGACCATGATCTTCAACGTGCCCAAGATCGTGTCGTATCTGTCGGAGCTGATGACGCTGATGCCCGGTGACATCATCACCACAGGCACGCCGCCAGGCGTCGGCATGGGCAAGAAGCCGCCGCAGTTCCTCGACGTCGGCGACGTCGTCAGCCTCGGCATCGACGGCCTCGGCGAGCAGAAGCAGACCATCGTGGCGGCGTGAACCTCTCATACACGCCTCTCGTTCGTCATTCCGGGATGCGCGCTTTTGGGCGCAGACCCGGACTCCATACTCCCCGCGGTGGTTATGGATTCCGGGCTCGCCCACTGCGTTCGCGCCCCGGAATGACAGAAGATGGATTGACCAGGCTCGCGACCAAGCCGTTCCTCTCAGGAGCATCAGATGAAACTCTCTTTCTCCCAAGCCTCGCCGTTCGCCCGCAAGGTGCGGATCGCGGCGATCGAACTCGGACTGATCGACCAAATCGAGTTCGTGACCGCGACCGTGATCCCGGCGCAAGCCAACGAGCAGTACATGCGCGAGGTCAACCCGCTGAAGAAGCTGCCGGCGCTGATCCTCGACAATGGCCAGGTGATCGTCGACTCCTATGTGATCGCCGAATATCTCGACGAGTTCGCCGGCGGAGGCAGACTGATCCCGGCCTCCGGCGCGGAGCGCTGGCGGGTGAAGAGCGATCACTCGCTGCTGCAGGGCATGCTGGATTCGATGCTGCTGTGCCGTTACGAGAAGCTGGTGCGGCCGAAGGAATTGTTCTGGCAGGGCTGGTACGACGATCACTGGGCCCGCGCCTGGGCCGGCATGGCGCGGTTCGACCGCGACACCGCGATGCTGAACGGACCGCTGACGATCGCGCAGATCGCGCTGGTTTGCGTGCTGGGCTACGCCGACTTCCGCTTCGCCGACTGCGGTTGGCGTGCGGCAAATCCCAATCTCGACGCGTTCTACCAGCGGATGTCGCAGCGCGAGTCGGTGAAGGTGTCGGTGCCGCCGGCGGCCTGAGCCTCCGACTGATCGAGATTAGTCGAACAGGCTCGGCGTGTAGTTGACCGCCGCCCCCTCGATCGCCAGCAGCTTCAGCTTGGTGGCGACGCCGCCATTGGCCGAGAAGCCGCCGGGCTTGTCCCCGGCGGCGAGCACGCGATGGCACGGCACGATGATCGGGCACGGATTGCGCCCCAGAGCCTGCCCGACCTCGCGCGACAGCTCGACGCCGCCGAGCTGCTTGGCGATGTCGCCATAGGTCAGAGTCTTGCCGGCCGGAATGCCGCGGGCGATGTCGTAGACCCGGCGCTGAAACGCCGAGCTGCCGTCAAGATCCAGCGCAACATCGGCAAAATCGATCGCTCTACCTTCAAGTAGCGCGACGATGCCATCGATCGCGCGCTGCACGTCCGCCGGCGGCAGCGCTTCCGCGCTGTCGGGGTGACGCTGGGCGATACGGGCCCAAGTCTGCGCTTCGGACGGCTGCGGCAACTGCACAGCGACGATCCCGCGCGCCCCCCAGACGATGCCGCAGCGGCCGATCGCTGTGTCGAACAGGAGATGACTGTGGTGGCCCATCGGCATCATGGCACCGAGACTACGCCCGCCGCGCTCGGCGGGCCACCCGATTTCAAGCCGCCGGGACGTACTGCTCGAGCCGTTGCAAGCAGCTTTTTCGGATCGGCCGGCAGCACATGGGCGCGAGTCGGGTCGAAATCGTAGGCGATGTGATAGGCGTCGTGCTGGTCCTGGGTCAGGAACCACAGCTCGGTGCGGGAGGCCGCAGCGAACACGCCGCGCTCCAGCGCCAGCCGGATCCGCTGCCGCGGCGGCCATGCCCACAGCCGGTCGCGCAGGATCGCCGCATCGTCGGCGACGTAGTGAAAGTCGGCGCCGGGCACCAGTTCGAACGACAGCAGCGCATCCGGCTGATGCGCGCGGCGGTGCTCGCGGACAGCCCGGGCGAAATTTCGTGCCCGACGATGATTGGTCAGGCCGCGGGCGCGAACCTTGACGGTCGTGATGCGGTCGAGCGGTTCGGACGATGGAATCGTGGTGATGAGGGTGACGTCGTGCCCGCGACCGGCAAGATGGCGCGCGATCGCGATGCAATCGCGTTCCTTACCGCTTTGCTTCTCAAGTTGGAAAACCGCCAGCAGGATTTTCATGACGCGGCGGTTCGATCGCGACGGGTCGGGGGTCATTTGACGATGGGCTTATAGCGCGGCGGCGCTGCGGCGCGCAACGCGGCCGCGCAAATCCCGTCGGAGCCGAGCCGACCGCAGTCGAATGCCAAGCGCACCCTCGGCCCGTGTGACGACCGCGGCGCCGATCGCCACGGCCGCCCAGCACAGATTTTATTCTTCGTCGTCGAGCGCGTCAGACAGCGCATCGTAGTTCTTGGTGACCAGCTCGATGTTGGTCTTGTTGGTCACTGACGGTCCGGGGTTTTTCAGCACCTCGTTGAGGTCGGCCAGCGCCTGCTTCTTGTCGTCGGCCGACATCTTGGTGTCGGCTTCGACTGCGGCGATCTGATCCTTCAGCGCTGCGGCCGGCCCCACATAGGTCTTGGTCTTGGGGTCGACGCCGGCCATCACCATACCGATCGCTTCGACCACGTCGCTGTATTCGCCGTAGGAGGCGAAGCCGTGCTTCTTGGCAGCCTCGTCGAGCTGGGCGAGGATCTTGGGATCCGGCTTGGTGTCCTGATCGTCCGGCAGCTTGGCAGCGACGGCGTCGATGTCCTTGTGGGCGGCCAGGACGCCCTTGATCTGGCTCTCTGAGAGCGTCACCTCTTTCATGGCCGGCTCGGTCGCGGTCGTCGCGGCAGGCGCGGCCTTGTTGGCTTCGGCGAAAGCGGCTGGGCTCGACATCGCGCCCACTGCGACGGCGAGCACACCGGCTCCGAGGATGCCGACGACAGGGCGAAGGGCAAATAGCATGAACTGTCTCCTCAGTTGGACCAGACTCGCAGGCGACCGTTATCGGGCAACGGCGCAGGCGCATCGGTTCACGCCCAATCTGATCAGGGATCGAGTCGGAACCGGGGCGACACTAGCCTGAGCGGCATGAACCGCTGCAAAATGACGCGTCGACCGCACGGGGAGCCGGTCACCGCCGCCCATCGGAGCAGACGTCGAGGGGAAGTCCGGGCAACGCGGCGGCTCGTTCACCTTCACATCGCGACAGGGGAAATCTATTACACTGTACGGGCCGGCGAAGATCTGCACGTGCGATGCTCCGTGCTGGTCTCCGAGACGACTAATCGAGGGACGGATGCTCCTCAGGCCAGCAAGATCGGACGACTTCGACTCAATCCAGAAGGTGGAGATCGCCTCTTTTGCGACCCTGCAGAAGGCCGGCGCAATCGACGGCACGCCATCGTCGAGCACCACCGCCCAATTGCAGGACTATCTCGATCACGCCCTTCTCTATGTGGCCTGCGGTCCCACCGGCGCTACGGTCGGATTCTGCGGCGGCTACGTCGCCGGCCGCTTTCTGCACGTCGGAGAGATGGACGTGCTACCTGGGTTTCAGCGAAGAGGGCTGGGCCGGAGGCTTCTGACGACCTTGCTCGACGAAGCACGTGCGCGGATGCTGGACGGCGCGACACTGACGACGGATCGGTTCGCGCCCTTCAATGCCCCCTTCTATGCGACCTTTGGCTTCCGGGTTCTGGAAGGCGACCACCTACCCGAACGTCTCCGGAAGATCCTCGACGCCGAGATCGAGAGCGGGCTCGATCGGACTCGTCGGGTCGGCATGGCGTTGCGGTTCTGAAGCCAAAATCAGCGTTGCGTGTCTGCGCGGTGTGTGTTGCGGGATGCGGTGGGGCGTGGGTGATTGCCTGGCTGTTTTGGGGGTGTTTTGAACGCAAAACGCCGCCTATCCCGGAGGAAGGCGGCGTTTTGTGTATGTGTCATCGT
>NZ_QPFS01000049.1:0-15000 GCF_010906995.1 Rhodopseudomonas sp. WA056
TGAGCGTCTCGTGGGCTCGGAGATGTGTATAAGAGCCAGGCTGTTGCCGACGCCGTCGCTGCGGCTGCAGCGTGTGACCGTCGGCGGCGCCAACGACGCCGGCCGGGTCGGCGCCGCCAAGCTCGATGTCGAATTCAGCCTCGGCTCGCTGATGCGCGGCGAACTGCGTGCCGACGAACTGTCGATCAATGGGCTGTCGCTCGATCTCGGCCTCGATCCGCAGGGGCGGCTCGACTGGCCGGCGGCTGGGCTGTCGAACCTCGCCGCGCTCACCGTCGACCGGCTCAATCTCACTGGCCGGATCGCGCTGCACGATGCGGCGAGTCACAGCAATCTCGAACTCAGCGATATCGCGTTCTCCGGCGAGCTGCGGGCGCAGGCCGCGGCACTGCGCGGAGACGGCAATTTCCTGCTCGGCGGCCGGCGCTATCCGTTCCGGCTGTCGACCGGCCGCGCGGCGGATGGCGCCGCGATCCGGCTGCGCGCCGGGATCAACCAGGGCGCCGATGGGATCGCGGCCGATCTCGACGGTCTCGTCAGATTCGATCAAGGCCGGCCGCGTTTCGACGGCACCGCTTTGCTGGCGGCGCTTGCGGCGGTGGCGGGCGAGACGCCGCGGACGCCGTGGCGGATCGCCGCCAAGATCGAGGCCGATCCGGTCCGCGCTCAGCTCGACGAGGTCGAAGTCTCGTGGGGCGCGGAGGACCGCGCGCTGAAGCTCGCCGGCAGCGGCGAGGCGAGGTTCGGCGCGGTGCCGCGGCTCGATGCCAAGCTGTCGGCGCGGCAGCTCGATGCCTACCGGCTGCTGGCGCAGCCCGGCGATGCCGCCCCGCCGCTGCCTTGGCTGACGCGCCTGCGCGATCTGGCGGCGTCGTTGCCGCTGCCGCCGTTACCGGCGCGGGTGTCGCTCGACGCCGACCAGATCATGATCGGCAACCGGCCGGTCACTGATCTCGTCGCCGAACTGCGTGGCGACCCACAGGCTTGGCAACTCGAACGGCTCGAGCTGCGCGCCCCCGGCGGCACGCGTTTGGCGCTACGCGGCGGCACCGGTGTCGCCGACGCGGCGATCACCGGGACGCTCGATCTGTCCGCCACCGATCCGGAACTGCTCGCCGCCTGGCTGCAGGGCCGCACGCCGACCGCGGGGGGCCTGACCAAGGCGCTGCGGATCGCGGGCGGAGTCCGCGCCGGCTCGGATGCTTTGGTGCTGGATCCGCTGACGATGCAAAGCGGCGGCGACACGCTGCGCGGCCGTTTCGCCTACCGGGCGCGGCGTGACGATCAGGGCGCGCAGATCGACGCCGAGCTGAAGGGCGACAGCGCCAATCTCGACGCGGCGCTGCAATGGGCCCGCACGCTGGCCGGCCCCGATGGCGGCTGGCCGGAGCGGGCGAGCCTGACACTCGACCTCGGCAAGCTCAGCGTTGGCGATCAGGTCTGGCAGCCGGCGGCGATGCGACTGGCGTTCGATCCACATCGGATCGCGCTCGATCGGCTGAAGCTCGGCACTATGGGCGGTGTGCTGCTGGAAGGCGACGGTACGCTCGACCGTGACAACGCAGTAGGGCGGCTCGCCCTCACGGCGCGGGCGCCGTCGCTCGGCCCGGTCGCGGCGGTGATCGATCCATTGGCTCCGGCGGTCGCGGCGCGGCTGAAGGCACTGCCGGCCGAGACGAGCGAAGTGCGCGCCAGGCTCACTCTGTCGACCGAGAAGGCCGTCGCCGCGGTGGACCAAGTCGAGGCCAGCGGCTCGCTTGAACTGACCGCGTCCGGGCTCAGCGGTCGTTTGACCGCAAAGGCGAGCCCGGCTGCTGCCGATCTGCGCAAACTCGATGTGGAGGCGCTGACGCGAATCGCGCTCGCGTTCGATGGCGAGCTGTCGGCGCCGCGCGGGGAGACACTGCTGGGTTTGCTCGGGCTCGACCGCGTGATCGACGCCGGCGACGGGGCGGCGATGCTGCAAGCCTCCGGCACCGGCAAATGGCGCGGGGCGCTGCAAGGCAAAGCGAAGCTGACCGCGGCACGGCTTGACGCCGAGGCAAATGGCGAGATCGAGCCGTTCGCGGCCGAGCCCGAGGCGGCGCTGTCGCTGAAGGCGCGCAAGCTCGACCTGGCGCCGCTGTTCGATCTGCCGGCTTCCGGCACGAGCGATGCCCCGCTGTCGCTGGCGACCCAGCTTACGGTCGCCGGCAGCAAATGGACCTTCAAGGATATCGACGCCGGCATCGCCGGCTCGCGGCTGCGGGGCCGGTTGGCGTTGACCCGCGGCGAGACCGCCGAACTCGATGGCGAAGCGGGAATCGACACGCTGCCGCTCGGACCGGCTCTGCAACTCGCGCTCGGCGCGGCCGGTCGTCCGGCCGACGAGCCGCTCGGGCAAGGCTGGCTGCGCGGCTGGCGCGGCAAAATCGCGTTTCAGGCGGTACGTGCCGAACTACCCGGCGGCAGCGAGCTGCTGCCGCTGCGCGGGGTGATCCGCAGCGACGGGCGATCGCTGACGCTCGACAGCAATGGCAAGCTCGGCGGCGGCGAGGTCAAAGCCATGCTGACCGCCAAGCCGACCGATGCCGGCGTCGCGCTCGACGCCCAGCTCAGCGTCAAGGATGCCGATGCCGCGACGCTCCGCTACGGCGCGCTCGCCATGCCGCCGGGGAGGCTGTTGCTGCAAGGCACGCTGGCGAGCAGCGGCCGCAGCGCCTCGGCGCTCGCCGGCGCGTTGTCCGGTGGCGGCACCATGTCGTTGGCGCAGGCGTCGATCTCGGGGCTCGATCCGGGCGCTTTCGCGGTCGCGATCCGCGCAGCCGATCAGGGCCAGCCGATCGACGCCGATCATCTCGCCAGGCTGGTCGAGCCGGCGCTGAAGGCCGGGCCGTTGAAGGTCGACAGCGCGCAGTTTCCGCTCAGCGTCAGCGACGGCCGCCTCAAGCTGGCGCCGACCACGCTGCAGGCCAGGGACGCCCGCGCAGTGGTGTCGGGCGGCTACGATGTGGCGGCGGGGCAGGCCGACCTGCGGGTGACGCTGGCGCTGGCCGAAGCGGGACCGGAGCAGCCGCCGGAGATTCGGATGTTCGCCGCCGGGCCGCCGGACCGGATGGAGTGGAGCCGCGATCTGTCCGGGCTGTCGTCATGGCTGTCGATCCGCCGAATCGATCGCGAGACCCGTAAGCTGCAGATGCTCGAACAGGGGGCGCGACCGCCGGTCGGTCCTGACCCGGCCGCCGCGACGCAGTCGCCGAGCAAGGCCGACAAGTCGCCGGCCCAGACCTCAAGTCTGCCGCCCGCCGCGCCGGCGAAATCAGATTCCGCGCCCGCAGCGCCTCGCACGCCATCGGGTGATCCCCAGGCTGCACAGCGGAGTGCCCCAGAGGCGGCCGCGCCGGAAACAGCGTCGCAAACCGGGCAGGGAATCGCGCCCGCGCTACTGCCGCAGACGCCGCCGTTACCGGAGGCCGATCCGCGGCGCGCCACGCCGAAGCCGGCCGCTCAGCAGCAACGACCTTCACAGCCTCAGCCGCAAACGCCACCTCGGCCACAAACGTCGCCTCAGCCACAAACGTCGCCTAAGCCACAAGCACCGACCGCCGCGCCTTCGACATCGCGCGAAATGCTCGCGCCACTGCCGCCGCCTTTGGAGATCAAACCCGCACCAGGAGATGTGCGCCCGTCACGGCCGCGTCCACCTCTGGTGTTGTCGCCCCCGAATGCGAGGGCGACCGACTGATCAGCGCACCGATCTGATCGATCAGTGCGCTGTCAGCGAGCTTTCAGCCTTGGTATCAGCCACCGCCTGCTGCTGCGCCTGCAAGGCGCGGCTGCGGAAGTAGTCGAGCACAAACAGCCGGATCGCCGAGGACAGGTTGCCCTGCTGACGATTGCTGTCGATCTCTCCGACGAGCTCGGACAAAGTCATGTCCCGCACGCCGGAGATTTCCTTCATGCCATTCCAGAACGCTTCTTCGAGGCTGACACTGGTCTTGTGGCCCGCGACCACGATCGACCGTTTCACTACCGGCGATTTCATGACGCGTCCTCGCCACCGATTTTGTGTTGATCGAGCAGTTGATTGGCGCGGCTGACATGATTTTGGTCGAGCCCACGCTGCGATTTGGTTCTGCCAAACCGCGCGCGATTGGCATTGGCGAGCTCAGCGGCTGCTTCCCGCTTCGCTCGCTTCTTGAAGCGATTCAAATTGACCACATCGGCCATATCGTCACCCATCATCGATTAAATCGGCAACGGGCGTCGCCTACCAGGCGGGCACGAATGCACGAAGCCATTAGCGGCTCGATCACCATCAAGAACAAACCATATCGTTGCTTGGATGTCGCCGACAATTATTCGGTAAAACGAATAAGACTGCCGAACGACAACGCCGCAAGGACAAGTTGACCAATCTGGACGAGCAAGGGATATGATTTACATCAATTTCCGAAACGGCATTTTTACGACGCGCGGAGCGCCGCAACCGGTTATCTCGGATGCGTCATTTTGTCCGGCCGCACCAGCCGGTCGAATTCAGCGTCGCTGATCAAACCAGACCGCACCGCTTCTTCCTTCAGGGTCGTACCACGCTGATGCGCGGCCTTGGCGATCTTGGCGGCGTTGTCGTAGCCGATGCTCGGCGCCAGCGCGGTCACCAGCATCAGCGAGCGCTGCATCAGTTCGCCGATCCGCTGCTCGTCGGCGCGGATGCCGTCGACGCAGTTGGTGGTGAACGAACGCGCGGCGTCGGCGAGGAGTCCGATCGACTGCAGCATCGCCTGCGCCATCACCGGCTTGTAGACGTTGAGTTCGAAATGGCCCTGGCTGCCGGCGATCGTGATTGTGGTCTGATTGCCGAACACCTGGCAGCACACCATGGTCATTGCCTCGCACTGTGTCGGATTGACCTTGCCGGGCATGATCGACGAGCCCGGCTCGTTCTCGGGCAGGATCAGTTCGCCGAGGCCGGAGCGCGGGCCGGAGCCGAGCAGGCGGATGTCGTTGGCGATCTTGAACAGCGCAGTGGCGGCGGCGTTCAGCGCGCCGTGCACGAAAACGTAGGCGTCATTGCCGGCAAGCGCCTCGAATTTATTCGGCGCGGTGACGAACGGCAGCTTGGTGAGCGCGGCCGCGCGCTTGGCGAACGCCTTGGCGAATTTCGGATGGGTGTTCAGCCCGGTGCCGACCGCGGTGCCGCCCTGGGCGAGCGGATACAGCTCCTTCAACGCCGCCTTGATCCGCGCGATGCCGCCGGCGAGCTGCGCGGCATAGCCGGAGAATTCCTGGCCGAGCGTCAGCGGGGTGGCGTCCTGGGTGTGCGTGCGGCCGATCTTGACGATCCTGGCGAACGCCTTCTCCTTCTTGCGCAGTGCGTCGTGCAGCAGCGACAGTGCCGGGATCAGGTCGATAGTAATCGCCTGCGCCGCCGCGATATGCATCGCGGTCGGGAACGAGTCGTTCGACGACTGGCTCATGTTGACGTGATCGTTGGGATGCACCGGCTTCTTGCTGCCGCGCTCGCCGCCCAGCAGCTCGTTGGCGCGATTGGCGATCACCTCGTTGAGGTTCATGTTGGTCTGGGTGCCGGAGCCGGTCTGCCACACCACCAGCGGGAAGTGATCGTCATGGCTGCCGTCGATCACTTCGCGCGCGGCTCGGACGATCGCGCCGGCACGCCGGCTGTCGAGCAGGCCGAGCTCCTTGTTGGTCTCGGCGGCCGCCAGCTTGACGATCGCCAGCGCCCGGACGATGCCGATCGGCATCCGCTCGGTGCCGATGCGGAAGTTCTGCCGCGAGCGCTCGGTTTGCGCGCCCCAGTAACGGTCGGCGTCGACCTCGATCGGGCCGAAACTGTCAGTCTCGCTTCGCGTGGCGGCAGAGCGCGCAGGGCGGGGAGAGCGGGGGGTACGGGCCATGATCATCGTCCTGGAAGCTGAGGGGCGAGGTCGCGTGACGGCGTCGACCGGCAACGCAAAGCGCGCCGGAACGGTCCGGCGCAGCGGTGACCGGATGACCGGCGGAGCCGTTACTTCTTGCGGAAGCGGTCGAGCCGAACCACTTCGGCGCCTTCGCCGGAACGCGCCGGTTCGTCGTCGGACGGCGCGCTGCTCTCGGGCGTCGCGGACGCTGGCGGCAGCGCCACGGGAGGCGGCGCCGCAGTCACCAGTTCGGTAGCGTCGTCGGACTCGCCGGTCTCGTCGATCTCATCGGCCGCTTCGAACTGCAACCCGAACTTCACCGACGGATCAAAGAAGCTCTTGATCGCGGCGAACGGCACCACCAGCCGCTCCGGGATGCCTCCGAACGACAGGCCGACTTCGAAGCGGTCCTCGGTGACCACAAGGTCCCAGAACTGATGTTGAAGTACCACGGTCATTTCTTCCGGGTACTGCGCCAATAGCCGCGGCGAAAGCTTCACGCCGTCCGCCCTGGACTGGAAGGTGATGAAGAAATGATGCTCGCCGGGCAGGCCGTGCTGAGCGACGTCGGTGAGGACGTGCCGCAGAACGCCGCGCAAGGCATCGCGCGCGAGCACGTCGTATCGGATGTGGTCGGTGGCCATGTCGTCGTCCCGTCTCGTCGCTCGGATACCTGAAAGGCTGGTTCGGCACTCGGGGTGCCCGACTCGTGCCGAACATCATGCTACCCCGGCCGCTGCCGATGGTCAGCATCTATCGCGGCTGAATTGTGCGGCGCTTCGCCGGAGAAGCAGGCAGTAAGCCATCCTCCAGCCTGCAAAATTCTCAACCGTCAGGATGTGATTAGAATGAGTGGAGGCTTCTGTTGCCAGGTGCCTCCGAACCCCGCCTAACGGAGCTTAACCCGTTAGGGCTTTAAAGTGGTCTTTCAAACTGCCTTACGCAGCCTGAGCAACCGGAGCATAGTTGTCGTTGGCAACTATTGCAGTAGCCCGATAACGGCGGAACAATACCGGGAAAAAGCGAGCCCTTTACGCCCTCGTCGATCCTATTTCGCCCCCGCCGAAACCCGCCTTCCGAAAAAGGGAGGAACGGACTTGGGTGGAGGCGCCGGGTACCGCCCCCGGGTCCGAATGGTTTATTGCGGCGGCCATTTATTTCCATAGTCGGGTGACCCCGACCACACCAATATAGGGGGCAATGCGGGCCGGCGAAAGGGCCTCCCCACCAGGGACTTGTGGGGGGCTCGGGAAGCCCGCGGATCATGGTCCATTATCCGGGCAGCGCGGCTTTGCGCGAACGGGGGGACGGCGGAAAAGCCGGTGGTTGCGCCTCGTCCAGCAGTCTAAAGCTTGCAAATGGCTCTTATCGACACACCCGAGCGCGAGGCAGAAGATGCCGCGGCAGCGCCGGCAGCACCCGGTCTGGGCGAGCTGTTCGTCGCCTTCGCCAAGATGTCGCTGGCCGGATTCGGCGGCGTGCTGGTGTGGGCGCGGCGGGTGATCGTCGATCAGCGCCGCTGGATGACTGCGGATGAGTTCAACGAGACCTTCGCGCTCTGTCACTTCTTGCCGGGACCGAACATCGTCAACCTGTCGGTGGTGTTTGGATCGCGGTTCCGGGGCATCCCCGGGGCGGTCGCCGCGTTTGCCGGGCTGCTGGGGCCGCCGCTGCTGATCGTGACGCTGCTGGCCGTGCTGTACGCCCATTACGGTGAACTGGAGACCTTGCGGCGCATTCTGGCCGGGGTGTCCTACGCGGCGATCGGGCTGCTGTTCGCCGTGGTTTTCAGGATGCTGATGCCGCTGCTGCGCAAGCGTGATCCGGTTGCGATCGGTCTGCTGGTCGCGGTGTTCGTCGCGGTCGGTGTATTGCGGCTGCCGATGCCGTGGGTGCTCGCGGTCGCGGTGCCGTTCAGCATCGCCGCAACCTACCTGCTGCGGAGACGCACCGCATGACCGGGGCGCCGTCGCTCGGCGGGCTCGCCGCGACTTTCAGCACGATGTCGCTGTTCGCGATCGGCGGCGCCAATGCCGCGCTGCCGGAGATCCACCGCGTCGCCGTCACGCTCAATCACTGGCTGACCGAACAGCAATTCGCCGACGCCTTCGCGATCGCCCAGCTCTCGCCGGGGCCCAACGTGCTGATCGTCACGCTGATCGGCTATCAGGCCGCCGGGCTCGCTGGCGCGCTGGTGGCGACCGTCGGGATGTGCGGGCCGAGCGCGACGCTGGCCTATCTGGTCAGCCGGCTGCTGGGCCGCGCCGGCCGATCGCCATGGCCGGGGATCATCCGGGCGGCGCTGGTGCCGCTGTCGATCGGGCTGATGGCGGCGAGCGGCCTGATCCTGGCGCTGGGCTCCGACCGGTCCGTTGCGGCGATGGCGTTGACCGCGACGGTTGCGGTGCTGGCGGCGGTGACCCGGGTCAGTCCGCTGTGGCTGCTGCTCGCCGGCGGCGTGTTGGGATTTGCCGGCGTTGTTTGATTCAGGCCGATAGGCCAAAGACAGAAACTGCCGTTCGCGGGGCGGGCGTGCGCAAAGGCGGGGGAGGGACCGATGGACGAAGCGCCGAGCGGATTGCGCGAGCGATCCCTGTTTCAGAGCTGGATCCGCGGGCCGCAGGATTTCGTCGGCGGGCTGGTGCTGATGGTGGTCGCTGGTTTCGCGCTGTGGGCGGCGAGCGACCTCGGCGGCATGCAGGGCTTTCGCTTCGGGGCCGGCACGGTTCCGCGGTTGCTGGCGGTGCTCCTGCTGGGGCTGGGCGCGATCGTCGCCGCGACCGGGATCTTCGCTCCCGGCGAACGACTGGCGAAGTTTCATTGGCGCGGGCCGTTGTTCGTCGGCCTCTCCATTCTGTGCTTCGCGGTGACGATCCGGCCGCTCGGCCTGGTCATTGCGGCGTTCTCGAGTTTCCTGATCGCGGCGCTCGGGACGCCGGAAACGCGCTGGGGGGAGACCTTCGTGGTCGGTCTGGTGCTGACCGCGGCCTGCTGCGGGCTGTTCGTGTACGGGCTGGCGCTGCCGTTCGCGCTGTGGCCCGCCTTCCTGACGCAGTGAGGCCGCGACGATGGACCTGTTTTCCAATCTCGCGCTCGGCTTTCAGGTCGCCGCGTCGCCGACCAACCTGCTGCTGTGCCTGACCGGCGCGCTGGTCGGCACCCTGATCGGCGTGCTGCCGGGGATCGGCACCATCGCGACGGTCGCCATGCTGCTGCCGATCACCTTCGGCCTGCCGCCGGTCGGCGCGCTGATCATGCTGGCCGGCATCTATTACGGCGCCCAATATGGCGGCTCGACCACCTCGATCCTGGTCAACATTCCGGGCGAGGCGACCTCGGTCGTCACCACGCTCGACGGCTTCCAGATGGCCAAGCAGGGCCGCGCCGGCCCGGCGCTGGCGATCGCCGCGATCGGCTCGTTCGCCGCCGGTTGTTTCGCTACCGTGCTGATCGCGCTGCTCGGCGAGCCGCTCACCCGGCTGGCGCTGGAGTTCGGCCCCGCCGAGTACTTCTCCCTGATGGTGCTAGGGCTGGTATTCGCCGTGGTGCTGGCGCGCGGCTCGGTGCTGAAGGCCGTGGCGATGATCGTGTTCGGCCTGTTGCTATCCACCGTCGGCTCCGACATCGAGACCGGCGTGTCGCGGATGACCTTCGACGTTCCGGAACTGGCGGACGGCCTCGGCTTCGCCACTGTGGCGATGGGGGTGTTCGGTTTCGCCGAGATCATCCGCAACCTCGACTTCGGCGCCGCGACCGACCGCGAGCTGGTGCAGCAGAAGATCACCGGCTTGATGCCGACCCGGAAGGATCTGCGCGACGCGGCGCCGGCGATCGGCCGCGGCACCATCCTCGGCTCGATCCTCGGCATCCTGCCCGGCGGCGGGGCGGTGATCGCCTCGTTCGCCGCCTACACGCTGGAGAAGAAGATCGCGCGCGACCCGAAACGGTTCGGGCGGGGTGCGATCGAAGGCGTCGCGGCGCCGGAAAGCGCCAACAACGCCGCCGCCCAGACCTCGTTCATTCCGCTGCTCACGCTCGGGATTCCGCCGAATGCGGTGATGGCGCTGATGGTCGGCGCGATGACGATCCACAACATCGTGCCGGGCCCGCAGGTGATGCAGAACCAGCCGGAGCTGGTGTGGGGCATGATCGCCTCGATGTGGATCGGCAACCTGATGTTGCTGGTGATCAATCTGCCTCTGGTGGGTATTTGGGTAAGACTGTTGCGCGTCCCTTACCGGCTGTTGTTTCCGGCGATCGTGATCTTCTGCTGTATCGGGATCTACTCGGTCAATAATTCCCCGGTCGACGTTGTTCTGGCCGGAGCGTTCGGGCTGATCGGCTACTGGTTAGTGAAGCACGATTTCGAGCCGGCGCCACTGTTGCTGGGCATGGTGCTGGGCCCGCTGATGGAGGACAATTTACGACGTGCCTTGCTGATCTCGCGCGGCGACGCGACCGTGTTCGTCACCCGGCCGCTGTCGGCATCGCTGTTGCTGCTCGCCGCCGGCTTGCTGATCCTGGCGGTATTACCGATGCTGCGCCGGAAGCGTGACGAGGTATTCGTCGAGTCCGAAGGGTGAACCGTCTTCCGGCCTGCATTCTCGCATCGCCGCAACGCCGTTTTCGCTGGTTGATCTGATAGCGAGTGATTCGCTATCACCACATCTTTCCGGCGGAGACGCACAATGAATTTGTTTGTCGGCGCGAGCGCAGCGGGGCGCGCTGCGATCGCCCTGCTGGCACTATGGTTGTCTCCGGCCTCGGCCTCCGAGCGGGATCGGCTGGATCAGATCGATTTTCCGATCCGTACAGTCACCGTCATTGTTCCGTTCGCCAAAGGCGGCCCGACCGATACCGTCGCTCGGATCATTACCGCGGAGATGGCGAAGACGCTCGGCCAGCCGATCGAGATCGAGAACATGCTCGGAGCCGGCGGGACGCTGGCGGCGACCCGCGCCGCCCATGCGACCCCCGACGGTCACACGCTGATCGTCGGACATATGGGGACACACGGCTCGGCGGTCGCGCTGTTCCCCAAGCTCGGCTATCGGCCGGACAAGGATTTCGAGCCGGTCGCGCTGCTCACCGAAATGCCGGTGCTGCTGCTGGCCCGCAAGCACTTCCCACCGAAGACCGTCCAGGAGTTCGCTGCTTTCGTGAAGTCGCACACCGACAACATCAACGTGGCACATGCCGGGTTCGGGTCGGTGTCCTATGCGTCGTGCCTGCTGCTCAATCGCTTGCTCAACGTCGATCCGACGGGCGTGCCGTTCAGCGGCACCGGGCCAGCGCTTCAGGCGCTGATCGAAGGGCAGGTCGACTACATGTGCGACCAGATCGTCAATGCGGTGCCGGCGCTGCGTGCGGGCAAAGTCAAAGCCTATGTGATCGCCTCCTCCGAGCGTGATGCTGCCGTTCCCGATGTGCCGACCGCGCGCGAGGCCGGCCTGCCGGGGTTTCAGGTCGGGGCCTGGACCGGGCTGTTCGCGCCGCGCGGAACGCCGGGACCGATCATCGCCAAGCTGAATGCTGCGGTGTCGCGCGCGCTCGATCAGTCTGAACTGCGCGCACGGCTCACCGACCTCGGCGGCATCGTCCCGCGGCCGGAACAGCGCTCGCCTGTAGTGCTGGCGCAGCTCGTGCAGGACGAGATCTCGCGCTGGGGCGATGTCGCCAAGGGCGTCGCGCCGTAGCGCCCGTGACCGTCGCGGCCGGCGAGGGGGCAGCAGCGTTGTGTGGATCGGGGGCGCCGCGGGGTTGCCGGGGAGGCGCGCCCCGGGCCATTTTGTGACGGCCGTTCAGGGCTTCGTGCATCCCATTTTGGGCGAGGAGATCCGGGCGGGCGATGCCGGCCGGGATCGTCGCGGCCGCGCCGTTGCGGCGAATTCGGCAGGCGAAAACTGGCTGCTCGAGCCACGAGGCGGACGCGCATGACCTTGCGACACCCTGAACACCAATATCTCGATCTTCTGGCCCAGGTCCTCGCCCGGGGCGACGAGCGCATCGACCGCACCGGGGTCGGTACCAGGGCACTGTTCGGCGCGATGGTCCGATTCGATCTGTCGGACGGCACCGTGCCGATCCTGACGACCAAGCGGGTGTACTGGAAGACCGCCGTCAAGGAGATGCTGTGGTTCCTCACCGGGCAGACCAACATCCAGGCGCTGCTGAAGGAAAACGTCCGAATCTGGTCGGACTGGCCGCTCGCCCGCTACCGGAAGGAGACGGGCGACCCCCTCAGCCAGGACGAGTTCGAAAGACGCATCGTCGCGGACGATGCCTTCGCGGCGCGCTGGGGCGATCTCGGTCCGGTGTATGGCAAGCAATGGCGGCGCTGGCTCGGCGCGGACGGCCGCGAGCACGACCAGATCGCTGATCTCGTCCAAACCCTGCGGAACAACCCCGCCAGCCGGCGGATGCTGTTCCATGCCTGGAATCCGCCCGAGCTCGGCGCTATGGCGCTGCCGCCGTGCCATATGGTGTATCAATACCATGTGACGCAGGGCGGCAGGCTGGATTGCCTGCTGTATCAACGGTCCTGCGACCTGCTGCTCGGTGCGCCGTTCAATTTCGTCGGCGCCACGGCCCTGCAACTGATGCTGGCCCAGCAGGCGAATCTGACGCCCGGGGAGCTGATCTGGGTCGGGGGAGACGTCCACCTGTATCTGAATCATCTCGATCAGGCGCGTGAGCAGATCGCGCGCGCCCCGCGCCCGCTTCCGGCGATGCGGCTGATGCGGCGGCCCGACAGCATCGACGGCTACAAAATTACGGATTTCGAGGTCGAAGGCTACGATCCGCACGCGGCGATCAAGGCGGACGTGGCCGTCTGAAGCCGCGGTTGAAGCGCTTCGAGCCAGCCGACGGCCCCGCGGCGCGACCGCCGCAAAGGCCAGACCCGGACGATTGTCCACAGGCCGGCGAGGGGCCTCGAGCCCCGCCACAAGCGGGTTTCCAGCCCCTTTCATGGCGAAACCGGGGAATTTCGCGAAACCTTCATTTTTCCGCTTGCAGCTCCGGAAGGCCCGTCCTATAAGACGGCCACTGAGCGCGGCGCCGCTGAGCCCCACGGGCTCCAGCGAGTTTCCGCGCCTCTGGAACTTCATCGAATTCGATGAGTGCATCAGCAGCCGATTGTTGTCGGTTGCCAATCGCCGTCGGTTCGAGGGTTTCTTGCTCCTCTTAAGTGTAGGAGTTGAAGTCCTGCAGGCTTTCGCGGCCTCGGGCTTCGTTGAGGTCTTCGGATCTCGGGCTGTTTGACAAGTGAAGATGAAGAAAGAGAAACGTGGACGGCGAAGTCCTTGCGGGTCTCGATTTTGAGGGAGCTTCGGCTTTCTGGGGTTGGGGCCGGACAAAAGACTTCGGCGGTACACGTTTTAAAGGAACACCATGTTCGTCAGCGCTGTGAAGCGCGGCGACGAGTTCTTGATTTTTGGATCGAGGACGATGGTGGGACCTCGTCAAACGTTGTGATCAGCCGGTTCAAAGTTCAAGTCCAACTTGAGAGTTTGATCCTGGCTCAGAGCGAACGCTGGCGGCAGGCTTAACACATGCAAGTCGAACGGGCGTAGCAATACGTCAGTGGCAGACGGGTGAGTAACGCGTGGGAACGTACCTTTTGGTTCGGAACAACACAGGGAAACTTGTGCTAATACCGGATAAGCCCTTACGGGGAAAGATTTATCGCCGAAAGATCGGCCCGCGTCTGATTAGCTAGTTGGTGAGGTAATGGCTCACCAAGGCGACGATCAGTAGCTGGTCTGAGAGGATGATCAGCCACATTGGGACTGAGACACGGCCCAAACTCCTACGGGAGGCAGCAGTGGGGAATATTGGACAATGGGGGCAACCCTGATCCAGCCATGCCGCGTGAGTGATGAAGGCCCTAGGGTTGTAAAGCTCTTTTGTGCGGGAAGATAATGACGGTACCGCAAGAATAAGCCCCGGCTAACTTCGTGCCAGCAGCCGCGGTAATACGAAGGGGGCTAGCGTTGCTCGGAATCACTGGGCGTAAAGGGTGCGTAGGCGGGTTTCTAAGTCAGAGGTGAAAGCCTGGAGCTCAACTCCAGAACTGCCTTTGATACTGGAAGTCTTGAGTTCGGGAGAGGTGAGTGGAACTGCGAGTGTAGAGGTGAAATTCGTAGATATTCGCAAGAACACCAGTGGCGAAGGCGGCTCACTGGCCCGATACTGACGCTGAGGCACGAAAGCGTGGGGAGCAAACAGGATTAGATACCCTGGTAGTCCACGCCGTAAACGATGAATGCCAGCCGTTAGTGGGTTTACTCACTAGTGGCGCAGCTAACGCTTTAAGCATTCCGCCTGGGGAGTACGGTCGCAAGATTAAAACTCAAAGGAATTGACGGGGGCCCGCACAAGCGGTGGAGCATGTGGTTTAATTCGACGCAACGCGCAGAACCTTACCAGCCCTTGACATGTCCAGGACCGGTCGCAGAGACGTGACCTTCTCTTCGGAGCCTGGAGCACAGGTGCTGCATGGCTGTCGTCAGCTCGTGTCGTGAGATGTTGGGTTAAGTCCCGCAACGAGCGCAACCCCCGTCCTTAGTTGCTACCATTTAGTTGAGCACTCTAAGGAGACTGCCGGTGATAAGCCGCGAGGAAGGTGGGGATGACGTCAAGTCCTCATGGCCCTTACGGGCTGGGCTACACACGTGCTACAATGGCGGTGACAATGGGAAGCTAAGGGGCGACCCTTCGCAAATCTCAAAAAGCCGTCTCAGTTCGGATTGGGCTCTGCAACTCGAGCCCATGAAGTTGGAATCGCTAGTAATCGTGGATCAGCATGCCACGGTGAATACGTTCCCGGGCCTTGTACACACCGCCCGTCACACCATGGGAGTTGGCTTTACCTGAAGACGGTGCGCTAACCAGCAATGGAGGCAGCCGGCCACGGTAGGGTCAGCGACTGGGGTGAAGTCGTAACAAGGTAGCCGTAGGGGAACCTGCGGCTGGATCACCTCCTTTCTAAGGATGGGTCTTCAGTCTGCTTCGGCAACTATCGACCTGTTTTAGAAACATCAGAGGCTCTAAGTCATACGAGCCTCATTGGCGGGATTTCGCCGTCTTCGTTTCT
>NZ_QPFS01000049.1:20000-33524 GCF_010906995.1 Rhodopseudomonas sp. WA056
TCCCCTATAAAGCCGGGCAGCATGCAGCCGTCCGGCCGCGAAGGAGATGCTTGAATGCCGTGGAAGAATCAAGGCGGAGGCCCGTGGGGTTCTGGCCCCAAGGGCCCGTGGGGCTCGGGACCACAATCGTCGGGACCGCGGCCGCCTGATCTCGAAGACCTGCTGCGACGCGGTCAGGATCGGCTTCAACAAATTCTTCCCGGCGGTCATTTCAGCAGCCTCGGCATCATCGTGGTGGTGCTCGGCGCGCTGGCGATCTGGGGACTGTCCGGCTTCTTCCGGGTGCAATCCGAAGAACTCGGCGTGGTGCTGCGGTTCGGCAAGCACGTTCGCACCGTGCAGCCCGGCCTCAACTATCACCTGCCATATCCGATCGAGACCGTGCTGCTGCCGAAGGCGCTGCGCGTCAACACGATCAGCATCGGCATGATCGTCTCCGGCGAGACCTCGCGTCGCGGTGCGACCATGCAGGACGTGCCGGAAGAGAGTCTGATGCTGACCGGCGACGAGAACATCGTCGACGTCGATTTCACCGTGCTGTGGCGGATCAAGCCGGACGGCGTCGGCGACTTCCTGTTCAACATCCAGAACCCGCAGGGCACCGTGAAGGCCGTTGCCGAAAGTGCGATGCGCGAAGTGATCGGCCGCTCCGACATTCAGCCGATCCTCACCGGTGCCCGAACCACGATCGAAGGCGCGGTGCAGGAACTGATGCAGAAGACGCTCGACAGCTACGGCGCCGGCGTCCTGGTGCAGCAGGTGCAGTTGCAGAAGGTCGATCCGCCGCAGCAGGTGATCGATGCGTTCCGCGACGTCCAGGCGGCGCGCGCCGACCTCGAGCGGTTGCAGAACGAAGCGCAGACCTACGCCAATCGCGTCATCCCCGACGCCAAGGGCCGCGCGGCGCAGATCACCCAGAACGCCGAAGGCTACAAGCAACAGGCGATCGCCGAGGCCCGAGGCCAGAGCGCGCGCTTCCTCGACGTCTATGAAGAATACCGGAAGGCTCCCGACGTGACTCGTCAGCGCATCTATCTTGAAACCATGGAGCGCGTGCTCGGACCGGCCGAAAAGCTGGTCTACGATCCCGGCGCAGGCGTCGGCGGCGGCCAGGGCGTGATCCCGTATCTGCCGCTAAACGAACTCAGCCCGCGCCGTTCTGCAACGCCGCAGCAGCAGCCGCAGGTGGGAGGCACCCGATGAAGGCCGGCGTCGCAGGTATTGTCGCCCTGATCGTGTCGCTGGTCGCGATCGTGGTGGTGTGGTCGTCGCTGTTCACCGTGCGCCAGACCGAGCAGGTGCTGCTGGTCCGACTCGGCGAGCCGGTCCGCGTCGTCACCGACCCCGGTCTGCACTTCAAGGCGCCGTTCATCGATTCGGTGATCAGCATCGACAAGCGGATCCTGGATCTGGAGAACCCGTCGCAGGAAGTCATCGCCGCCGACCAGAAGCGGCTGGTGGTCGATGCCTTCGCCCGCTACCGGATCAAGAACGCGCTGCGGTTCTATCAGTCGGTCGGTTCGGTGCCGGCGGCCAATCTGCAGCTCACCACGCTGCTCAACGCGGCGCTGCGCCGCGTGCTCGGCGAGGTCACCTTCATCCAGGTGGTGCGCGACGAGCGCGAGGTGCTGATGGGCCGGATCAGGGCTCAGCTCGACCGCGAGGCCGAGAACTACGGCATCTCGGTGGTCGACGTCCGGATTCGCCGCGCCGATCTGCCCGACCAGAACAGCCAGGCGGTGTATCAGCGGATGCAGACCGAGCGTCAGCGTGAAGCCGCCGAGTTCCGCGCCCAGGGCGGTCAGAAGGCGCAGGAGATCCGCTCCAAGGCCGATCGCGACGTCACCGTGATCATCGCCGAGGCGAACTCTCAGGCCGAAGAGATCCGGGGCTCCGGCGACGCCGAGCGCAACCGGCTGTTCGCGACCGCCTATTCGAAGGATCCCGACTTCTTCGCGTTCTATCGGTCGATGACCGCCTATGAGCAGTCGCTGAAGAGCAACGATACCCGGTTCCTGTTGCGGCCGGATTCGGACTTCTTCCGCTTCTTCGGCGGCCCGGAAGGCCGGGCGTCCGCAAACGGTGCGGCGTCGTCCGCAGCGGGCGCGCCTGCGGTGCCGGCGGCTCCCGCCCTGCCGCGCTGAGGCGAGAACATGATTGCGAACGGGCCGCCGATGCGGCCCGTTTTGCATTGAGGCCCGCCTCGGCCGCGACGGAGAGGGGTTCAGCGGCGCTGAAGAAAACCCGTCAGAACAGAGAATGAGAACGTCGGTTCTCATTCTATCAGGACCGGAATTGCTCTAGAACGGGCCGATCAAACGGCGCCGGGACATGAAACCGGCCCGTGCAACGAAACTGCAGGGCCGGATGCCGGCCGGGGAGGATGCTGTCGCATGAAGTCTTTTGCGTTCGCCGACCTCCTCATCGGCGTCGGACTGCTGTTCGTGCTTGAGGGGCTGATTTTTGCGGCCAGTCCGAACTGGATGCGGCGGGCGATGAAGAGCGCGCTGGAAACCCCCGACAATATCCTGCGCGCGGTCGGCATCGGCTCCGCCGTCGCCGGTCTGATTCTGATCTGGGCGGTGCGGCACTAGGCGCTGCATCGATTGATCGAAGCGGACCTGGTTTCCCACCGGGACGTCCTCATCCCGAGAGCCAGACCACGTCCGCGCCTCCCGCGATGGGGTTCTTCCGGTTTGCCGGCACTCTGATGTGCGGTCCCGATCTTTGCAGTGGCGTGCTTGCTCAGCGCTTTGTCCGGCGCGTGGCTGATTGCAGCGCGTAAGGCTGGACCCGTGCAGTTCTTCCCGAGGCAGGCGGTGCCGGGGTGTTGTCACGACGTTTTCAACCGGGACCTCGCGTTCGGGGCCGTTTTCGCCGCAATCGGCGCAACGGATAGGGTAGCTTCGTTCACCACCGATGCTTGCGCCGGTCCCTGGATCGGGCGCAGTGTTTCACGCGACTGCGCCGCCGTTTCGCGCACGCCAGGAGAAGATTGGACCATGCCCGCTGCGATCGCCTCTAGTTCCCGGATCAGGCCCTTGCGGATCAGGCCGCTGCTCGCCGCACTGTGCCTCGGCGTCGCTGTGTTCGCCGGCCCGGCGCCGGCCTCCGCCCGCGGCCCCGAAGGGATCGCCGACGTCGCCGAGAAGGTGATCGACGCGGTGGTCAACATCTCCACCACGCAGACCGTGGAGGCCAAGGGCTCCGGCGAGAGCAAGGGCGCGACGCCGCAATTGCCGCCGGGCTCGCCGTTCGAGGAGTTCTTCGAGGACTTCTTCAAGAACCGCCGCGGCGACAAGGGCGGCGGGCCGCGCAAGACCAACTCGCTCGGCTCCGGCTTCATCATCGATGCGGCCGGCGTCGCGGTTACCAACAATCACGTCATCGCCGATTCCGACGAGATCAACGTGATCCTCAACGACGGCACCAAGATCAGGGCGGAGCTGGTCGGCGTCGACAAGAAGACCGATCTTGCGGTGCTGAAGTTCAAGCCGCCGGCCGGCAAGACGCTGACCGCGGTGAAGTTCGGCGACAGCGACAAGCTGCGGCTCGGCGAATGGGTGGTCGCGATCGGCAACCCGTTCTCGCTCGGCGGCACGGTGACCGCCGGCATCGTCTCGGCGCGTAACCGCGACATCAATTCCGGCCCTTACGACAGCTACATTCAGACCGATGCGGCGATCAATCGCGGCAATTCCGGCGGGCCGCTGTTCAACCTCGCGGGTGAGGTCGTCGGCGTCAACACGCTGATCATCTCGCCGTCGGGCGGCTCGATCGGCATCGGCTTCGCGGTGCCGTCCAAGACCGTGGTGCCGGTGGTCGATCAGCTCCGCCAGTTCGGCGAGTTGCGCCGCGGCTGGCTCGGCGTCCGCATCCAGCAGGTCACCGACGAAATCGCCGAGAGCCTGAGCATCAAGCCGGCACGCGGCGCGCTGGTCGCCGGCATCGACGACAAGGGGCCGGCCAAGCCGGCCGGCATCGAGCCCGGCGACGTGGTGGTGAAGTTCGACGGCAAGGACATCAAGGAGCCGAAGGACCTGTCGCGCATCGTTGCCGACACCGCGGTCGGAAAGACCGTGGACGTCGTGGTGATCCGCAAGGGCAAGGAGGAAACCCGGCAGGTCACGCTCGGCCGGCTGGACGACGATGCCAAGCCGCAGCCGGCCTCGGCGAAGTCGCAGCCCGAGGCCGAGAAGCCGGTGACCCAGAAGGTGCTCGGCCTCGATCTCGCCGCGCTGTCGAAGGATCTGCGCGGCCGCTACAAGATCAAGGACAGCGTCAAGGGCGTGCTGGTGACCGGCGTCGACGACGGTTCCGACGCCGCCGAGAAGCGGCTGTCCGCCGGAGACGTTATCGTCGAGGTGGCACAGGAATCGGTCGGCAGTGCCGCCGACATCAAGAAGCGCGTCGACCAGCTCAAGAAGGACGGCAAGAAGTCGGTGCTGCTGCTGGTCGCCAACGCCTCCGGCGAGCTGCGCTTCGTCGCGCTCAGCCTGCAATAGGCGCGATGGCCGAACCGGACCGGACCGCGCCTGCCGTCGATTTCGTCGGCGGCGCGGTCGGCTATCGGCTTCGCTCCCAGGCCGGACGCAGCCACGCGCTGCTGAAGGCCACCGGCGTCTCGCCGACGCGGTCCCTGCATGTCATCGACGCCACCGCCGGTCTCGGCCGCGATGCCTTCCTGCTCGCCTCGATGGGCGCGACGGTGACGCTGATCGAGCGGGTGCCGGAGGTCCACGCGCTGCTCTCAGACGCGCTCCAGGCCGCGCGCGCCGAGAGTGACGAGCTCGCCGCGATCGTCGGCCGGATGACGCTGCTGCACGGCGATGCCCGCGCGCTGCTGCCGACGATGCAGGCCGACGTCGTCACCATCGACCCAATGCACCCGCCGCGCACCAAGACCGCGCTGGTCAAGCAGGAGATGCGGCTGCTGCGCGACCTCGTCGGCGCCGATCCGGATGTCGGCGATCTTCTGGCCGCGGCGCTGTCGGCCGATTGCGGCCGCGTCGTGCTGAAATGGCCGCTGCGCGCCGCCGCGCCGCCGGCGCCGCGAAAACCTTCGCATCAGATCGCCGGCAAGACCGTGCGCTACGACGTGTATGTTCGCCCGCGTGTCGGCGCCGGGCTGCAGGCGCGGGGCGCCTGAGAGCGGTCAGTTTTGCTCGGTCCGCGCCGAGCGCCCGTCGCTTCCTTCGAAATACGTCTCGGCTCGCATCGCCGCTGCTACGTATTGTCGCGACCGGCGCCGACTTTGTGCGACCTGGCCGATCAGCGCGGGAGCGAAAACATCGCGTTTGCCGAGGATCGGCGATCGTCGCGCGATCAGTATCCCACTACGCGAGATATTTCGGCGGCGCCGCGATCACGCCGCACCGCACAGTCGCGGCTCTCGCAAAGGCCCGGCGATTGACGGCCGAACGCGGCCCGTGATCTGATCGCAAAAAACACAACAACAATCAGCCAAGGGAGGGACGACGCATGTCGGGATCAACTAACAAGTTGAATCGACGGGCCATGCTCAAGGGAGCGGCGGCCGCTGCCGCAGCGCCCGCATTGATCGGCACCGCACACGCTCAGCAGACCGTGACCTGGAAGGTGCAGGCGCACTGGCCGAAAGCGTCGGGCTCGTTCAACGACAGTCTCGGCGTGCTGGCGAAGGAACTCGAGGAGCGCACCGGCGGCCGTTTCAAGCTGGAGACCTACGGCGCGGGCGAAATCGCCAAGGACCGCGAGATCTACAACGTGGTTCGGCGCGGTGTCGTCCCGATGGGCACGATCTCGCCGGCCTATATCCTCGGCGAAGCCCAGGCGATGGGGCTGTTCTACGGCGTGCCGGGAACGCTGCGCGAATCCTGGGAGATGATGCATCTCACCAAGAACCTCGGCATCGAGAAGATGGTCAACGAGGAGCTGCGCCCCAAGGGCGTGATGATGATGGCCGAGAAGGCCTATCCGACCGAAGTGGTGCTGAAGAGGAAAGTGACGTCGGCGGCCGATCTCGGTTCTCTGAAGATCCGCTCGGCCGGCACGATGCTCGAATATCTGGCGGCCGCCGGTTCCTCGCCGCAGCAGATCGCCGGCCCGGAGATCTATCAGGCGATCTCGACCGGCGTCGTCGACGGCGCGCATTGGGGCGCCGCGATCGGCGCGTTGTCGATGAAGTTCTGGGAAGTGGCCAAGTTCCACATGAAGCCGGCACTCGGCTTCGCCAACGACTGCTACATCGTCAACATCGCGGCGCTCGACAAGCTGCCGCCCGATCTCAGGCTGCAGTTCGTGTCGCTGGTCGAAGAGCGCTATTTCCGCAGGTCGGTCGAGTATCTGAATCAGGAAGCGGTGGCGCTCACCACCGGCAAGACCAAGATGGATGTCGAGGTCGTGCGGTTTCCGGATGACGTGCTGAAGAAGTTCGCCGATGCGTCCAGTCAGATCCTGAAGAAGGAAGCCGCCAAGGGCGACGTCGCCCAGAAGGGCACGGAGGCGCTGACCAAGCTGATGACCGACCTCGGCTATGTCTGAGGCGATCGCGCCGTCCGGTTCGGCCGGGCGGCGCTTTCCGGCGTTTCTCCTGGACCGGATCGAACGGCGGTGATGGCGGTCACCGTATCGTCCTGCCCCAACCGACGGCGCACCGAATGCTGAACGTCGCAAGAGCCATTACGCGGCTGAACTACTGGGTTGCGATGGTCGCCGCGTGGCTGATCGCACCGATCTTCGTGTTGCTGATGGCCGACGTGATCATGCGCTACGTCGTCGGCAGCGCCGCGATCTGGACAGCCGAGCTCGCTCAGCTCGTGTTCGGCGTCTATGCGGTGATCGGCGGCGGCTATCTGTTGGCCGAGCGCGCGCACGTCAATGTCGACATCATCTACGGCAGATTCAGCCCGGCGCAGAAGGCCAAGGTCGATCTCGCCACCTCGTTGCTGTTCTTCCTGTTCATGGCGGTGCTGATCTGGCAGGGCACCGACATGGCGTGGGAATCCGCGGCGAAGTTCGAGACCTCGTCGAGCATTTGGAATCCGCCGGTGTGGCCGGTGAAGCTGGCGATTCCGGTCGCCGGCGTGCTGCTGCTGTTGCAGGGGCTGGTGCGGATCGTTTCGGACGTCCGCACCGTGATGGGGCTTCCGAACGATCCCGACACGTTCGGCAAGCAGGCTGTCGACGGCCCCTCTCATTGATCGGACCCGCCATCGTGTCAGTGGAAGTTCTTACTCTTCTGTTCTTCGGTTCGCTGCTGGTGTTCCTGTTCATCGGCACGCCGCTGGTGTTCACGCTCGGCGGCATTTCGGTGGTCTTCCTGTATTTCACCATGGGGCCGGTCGGGTTCTATCTGGTGGCGTCGAAATTCTGGGATTCGATGACGAGCTTCACGCTCATCGCCATCCCGATGTACGTCTACATGGCGATGCTGCTGGAGAAATCCGGCGTCGCGCAAGATCTCTACCGGATGATGCACGTCTGGTTCGGTGCGGTCCGCGGCGGGCTTGCGATCGGCACCGTGGCGATCTGCGCGATCTTCGCGGCGATGAGCGGCATCAGCGGCGCCGCGGTGGTGACGATGGGGACGATCGCGCTGCCGCGTATGCTGGAGCGCGGCTACGACAAGCGGCTCGCGGTCGGCGCGATCAATGCCGGCGGCGGCTGGGGCATCCTGATCCCGCCGTCGATCCTGATGGTGCTGTACGCGCTCTTGACCGAAGTCTCGGTGGGGCGGCTGTTCGCCTCGGGCATCGGCCCCGGCATCCTGCTGTTCGTACTGGTGTCGGTCTACATCTTCGTGCGCGCCTGGCTGAATCCCGCGATAGCACCGGCGCTGCCGGTGGAAGAGCGCGGCGATTGGGGGCTGAAGCTGCGCTCGCTCGGCGCGGTGTTCCTGCCGCTGTTCATCGTGTTCCTGGTGCTCGGCGCGATCTTCGGCGGCTTCGCGACGCCGACCGAGGCCGCGGCGCTCGGCGTGTTCGGGGCGCTGATCGCCTCGGCGGTGCATCGCAAATTGTCGTTCTCGGTGCTGCACGACGCCGCGGTGCAGACGCTGCGCCTCACCGCGCTGGTGATGTGGATCCTGTTCGCCGCGCATGCGTTCTCGACCGCCTACACCACGCTCGGCGCCAACGAGCTGATGAACCACATGATGTCGCTGATCCCCGGCGGGCAATGGGGCGCGCTGGCGTTCATGCTGGCGGTGCTGCTGCTGCTCGGCATGGTGCTCGACCCGGTTGGCATCATGCTGATCACGCTGCCGGTGTTCCTGCCGGTGGTGCAGCTCTATGGCTGGGATCCGATCTGGTTCGGGGTGATCTTCATCATCATGATGGAGATCGGCTACATGACGCCGCCGTTCGGCTTCAACCTGTTCTACCTGAAGGCGGTGGCGCCGCCCGACGTCACCATGAGCGACATCTACTGGTCGGTGATCCCGTACGTGCTGGTGACGATGCTCGGCGTGCTGATCATCATCGCGATCCCCGACATCGCGCTGTACTTCCCAAACCTGTTCTTCGGCAGGCCGGGCTGACGGCGACATCCGTACGGGCGTTTCGGCGTGGGGAGAGCCTTTCGAAATTTGCATGCGCATCCGCAAGCCACGGCACATCTTGCCGTAGCCGGGATGTGTATGGTGCGTGCAATCACAACGGCTGTTCCATGACCGCACCGACCGGGCCGCTCGCCGGCATCCGCATTCTCGATCTCACCAGCGTGCTGTTCGGCCCCTATGCGGCGCAGATCCTCGGCGACTGGGGCGCCGACGTCGTCAAGATCGAACCCCTCGACGGCGACATGTGGCGCTATGCCGGGCTGTTCCGGAACCGCGGCATGAGCGGCCAGTTCATGGCGGTGAACCGCAACAAGCGCAGCCTGGCGCTGGACCTGAAGCATCCCGATGGCAAGGCGGTGCTGCAGCGACTGATCCCGACCGCCGACGTGCTGCTCACCAACGTCCGCCCCGCCGCGATGGCGCGGCTCGGCTTCGGCTATGACGCCTGCGCGGCGCTCAATCCGCGGCTGATCTATGCGGCGGCGACCGGCTTCGGCCAGGACGGGCCGTGGGCGGCGCGGCCGGCGTTCGACGAGATCATCCAGGCCGCCTCCGGCCTCGCGTCCTCGATCGGCTCGGACGACGAGCCGCAATTCGTGCCCAGCCTGATCGGCGACAAGATCTGCGGCCAGGCGCTCGCCGGCGCAGTGTCGGCGGCGCTGTTCAGCCGCGAGCGCACCGGCAAGGGCCAGCTCGTCGAAGTGCCGATGCTGGAGACCATCGCCGGCTTCAACAGCATCGAGATGCTCGGCGGCTACGCGTTCGATCCGCCGATCGGCCCCGCCGGCTACAAGCGGATGAAGGAGCGCAAGCCGGTGCGCACCAAGGACGGCTGGATGACGATGCTGCCGTATTCCGGCGACAACTGGTGCGCGTTCTTCGCGGCGGTCGGCCGCCCCGAACTGATCGAGGAGCTGCAGGTGCGCGACCCGGTGGCGCGGGCGGAGAACATCGACCGGATCTACGCGGCGATGGCCGAGATCGCGCCGGCCCGCACCACCGCGGAGTGGGAGGAATTGCTGCTGCGCCTCGACGTGCCGCACACGGCATTTGCCAAGATCAGCGAGATCGGCGAGCAGGAGCACCTCAAGGCCGTCGGCCTGTTCGCCGCGATCGATCATCCGACCGAAGGCAAGCTCCGTCAGGCCCGCCCAGCGACGCGTTTTTCCGAAGCCCCGCCGAATCTGCACCGCCCGACCCCGCGCCTCGGCGAGCACTCCCGCGAGGTGCTGAGCGAGGCCGGCTACCGCGCCGAGGAGATCGACGCGCTGGTGCAGGCGAAGGCGGTGGGGGAGGGGTGAGGCGGCGCAAGCTCAGGGAGCGGCCGCGCAGCCATCCTGCACCCGCACCGCGTCGCGCCGGATCACCTCGCGAAATCGCGCATCGGTCCGCGCCCATTCGACGACATCCACCTTGAATGGAAGGTCGGACTCCTCGAACGCTTCCTTCAGCTCCGCCATCTTGTGGAGTCCGAGCGGGTCGTCGCCGAGCACCGCGAGATCGAGATCGGAATGCGGTTTGGCGTTTCCGCGGGCTCGCGACCCGAACACGACGACGTCCCGGTCCGGGATCTGTGTTGCTAGGATGTCGTGAACCATCGCCCGGTGTTCGGGGCGCAGATCGAGCTTCGGCATCGGCGGCGTCATGTCAGCCGCTCGGCGAGACGGTCGTAAAGCACGCAGGCTTCCTCGATGAAGCGCGGAATGCCGCCGACCACTTCCAGCGCCACGTCCTCGTTGTAGGTATGGCTGGTCTTGCCGCGCATCTCGCGAAAGCCGCGCCAGTCGGCCCACTCTCCGAGCAATAGACCCTGTTCACTCGCGGTACGGATCAACTCCTGAAAGCTCATGCCGTCGATCAGCGCAGGATTCGGCGCAGCGAATTCCAGATAGCGCTTCAGCATCTTGTGCGCGATCTCATAGGTGAACTCGAAGCGCTGCACCAAGCCGTCGCGAATTTGAGTATCGGAGATGTCCGCCTGATAACGTGCCACTCCCTCGATCAGGCGATCGAGCGCGCGCTTGAGCAGCGAAATGTCTGGTTTGGTATCGGTCATCAACGCTCACCCGGCTGGTGCTTCTGCGCGGCGCGGCTTGTCAGCGACTGCTGAACGATACGTCGAAACGTTGGATTCTCAATCGGCTAAGGCCGAAATTGGCTGGGGAACCTGGATTCGAACCAAGACAAACAGAGTCAGAGTCTGTTGTGCTACCGTTACACCATTCCCCACCGAGAATGCGCTGACGGATCAGGCATTAGAGTGCAGCACAGGGCGCACTCGACACGGCGCCGGGCGCGGCGGGGGTGGTTCGCGACGCGCCTCGGGTGTGCGGGTCTTCTAGCTGCGTCGGCTCCGCGCTGCAAGAGGGTTGCTCGCGACAGATGGGGAGATTGGCCCCGAACTCGCGGCGGCGCCGATCGGCTGAACGTGGGAAATGCACGCTCCGGTTGAAGTTTTTGGTATCCTGCATATGATATACATTCGGACAGGAGCATGGAGGGTGCGATGAAGGTCTCCAGATGGGGCAATAGCCTCGCCGTCAGGCTGCCCACTGCGCTGGTGGACAAACTCGATCTGCAAGAGGGCGACGAGCTCAACGTGGTCGACGTCGTCGAGCGAACGCTCGTGGTCGAGAAGGAAGACAGGAGGAAAGCCGCGCTGGAGCGCATGGCCGAGCGCAAGTGGAAGTTGCCCGAGGGCTATCGCTTCGATCGTGACGAGGCCAATGAGCGGTGACGGCTTTCTTCGATACTAACATTCTAGTCTATGCTCAGGAAACGGGCGCGAAAGCGGACCGTGCACGGGCCGTCTTGGGCGGCGGTGGCAGGCTCAGCGTTCAAGTGTTGAACGAGTTCACCGTCGTGGTGCAGCGCAAGCTCGGCCGGGGGTGGAGGGAGATCGCCGAGGCTATCGACGACGCTCTGGCTGTGTCAGGGCCGCCACTGCCTCTGACGCACGATCTGCACGTTGCCGCTCGCGTGCTCGCTGAGACGTGCAAGCTGTCCTTCTACGACGCGCTGATCGTCGCGGCCGCCAAAGAGGCCGGGTGCGATGTGCTGTACAGCGAAGACCTGCAGCACGGCCGGACCTTCGGCACGCTGCGCGTTGAAAATCCATTCCTCGCGGGCACGACGTAAGCGCCTGCAGCAGCGGGGTCAGCCTCGCTGCCTCGCGCTCCGCTTCACTCCGCCGCCTGTTTGACCCCGCTGTTTTCGTCCTCGTCGACCGGGATGTGGGCCCGGCCCCAGTTGGTCAGGGCGTTGGAGAGGCGGTCGAGATAGAGGTAGACCACCGGGGTGGTGAACAGCGTCAGCGCCTGGCTGACCAAAAGGCCGCCGACCATGGCGTAACCGAGCGGCTGGCGGATCTCCGAGCCGGTGCCGGTGCCGAGCATCAACGGCACGCCGCCGAGCATCGCCGCCATGGTGGTCATCATAATCGGGCGGAAGCGTAAGAGCGCCGCCTTGCGGATCGCCTGCTCGGGATCGAGATGCTCGTCGCGCTCGGCGGTGATGGCGAAGTCGACCATCATGATGCCGTTCTTCTTGACGATGCCGATCAACAGGATGATGCCGATCAGCGCGATCAGGCTGAAGTCGAAGCCGAACAGCATCAGCATCGCCAGCGCGCCGACGCCGGCCGAGGGCAGGGTCGAGAGGATCGTCAGCGGGTGGATGTAGCTCTCGTACAGGATGCCGAGGATCAGATAGACCACCACCAGCGCCGCGATGATCAACAGCGGCACGGTCGACAGCGACTGCTGGAACGCCTGCGCGGTGCCCTGGAAGCTGCCGATCAGCGTCGGCGGCGCGCCGATCTCGGCCATCGCCGCCTGCACCGCCGCGGTGGCCTCGCCGAGCGCCACGCCTTGCGCCAGGTTGAAGCTGATCGTGGTGGCGGGGAACTGGCCCTGATGGCTGATCGACAGCGGCCGCACCGGCACCGTGGTCCATTTCGCAAAGGTCGATAGCGGCACCTGATCGCCGGTGGTCGGCGATTTGACGTAGATCTGATTCAGCGTGTCGAGCCGGCCCTGCAGCTCCGGCAGTACCTCCAGGATGATCCGGTAGGTGTTCACCTGGGTGAAGTACTGCGTCACCTGGCGCTGGCCGAACGCGTCGTACAGCGTGTCGTCGATCAGTTGCGGCTTGATGCCGAACCGGGCGGCGGTGTCGCGGTCGATCGTCAGCGTCAGCGTGGTGCCATCGGTCTGCTGGTCGGTGGCGACGTCGCGGAGCTGCGGCAGGCCCTGCATCTTGGCCAGCACCTTCGGCGCCCACTCGTTGAGCTCGGCGAGATTGGCGTCCTGCAGCGTGTATTCGAACTGGGTGCGGGTCGGCCGGCCGCCGAGCCGCACGTCCTGCGCGGCCTGCATGAACAGCCGTGCACCCTCGACCTTCTCCAGCTTCGGCCGCAGCCGCGCGATGATCTCCTGGGCGCTCGCCGCGCGCTCGTCGCGCGGCTTCAGCGTAATGTACATCCGCCCGGTGTTGAGCGCGCTGCCGCTGCCGCCGATGAACATCGCGATGCTGAACACGTCGGGATCGGCCATCACGATCTCGCCGAGTTCTTCCTGGCGCTGCTTCATCGCGCTGAACGAGATGTCCTGGGCGGCCTCCGACGCGGCTGTGATCAGACCGACGTCCTGCTGCGGGAAGAACCCTTTCGGGATCGCGACGAACAGATACACCGAGAGCCCGACGGTCGCGAAGAACACCATCAGCGTCGTCAGCCGCCAGCGCAGCACCAGATCGAGCCCGCGCTCGTAGGCGCGCAGCATCGCCTCGAAGCCGCCCTCGATCCAGCGATACAGCCGGCCGTGCTGGACGTCGGTCGCCGGCCGCAGGAAACGCGACGCCAGCATCGGCGTCAGCGTCAGCGACACCAGCATCGACACCCCGATCGCCATCGCCAGCGTCACCGCGAATTCCCGGAACAGCCGGCCGATGATGCCGCCCATGAACAGCAGCCGGATCAGCACCGC
>NZ_QPFS01000004.1:0-85951 GCF_010906995.1 Rhodopseudomonas sp. WA056
GGCCTGCAGCGCGGCGGCGTCGCCGATGCCGGACAGCATCAACAACTGCGGCGATTGAAACGCCCCGGAGGCGAGGATCACTTCGCGGCGGGCGCGGATCTCGCGGATCTGATCGTTCTGCCGATAGGCGACGCCGACCGCGCGGCCGCCTTCGACCAGAATCCGCGTCGCCTGCGCCTCGGTCTCGACCCGCAGATTGCGGCGCGTGGCGATGTGCGGATGGACGTAAGCACGCGCCGCGCTCCAGCGCTCGCCGTTGTGCTGTGTGAGCTGATACGGACCGAGCCCTTCCTGTTCCTCGCCGTTGAAGTCGTCGCGAATCCGGAACTGCGCCTCGCGCGCCGCCTGCAGGAAGATCTCGTGCACCGGATTGTCGGTGCGCAGCCGGTCGACATGCAGCGGCCCGCTCTGGCCGTGATAGGCACCGTTGAACTCGGTGTTGTTCTCCGAGCGCTTGAAATAGGGCAGCACGTCGGCATAGGACCAGCCGGCATTGCCGAGTTCGGCCCAATGGTCGTAGTCCCATTTGTGGCCGCGGATATAGACCATGGCGTTGATCGCCGACGAGCCGCCGAGGCCCTTGCCGCGCGGCTGATAGCCGATCCGGCCATTGAGGCCGGGCTGCGGCACCGTCTCGAAGTGCCAGTTGTTGAGCTTGCTCGGCACCATCAGCGACAGCGCGTAGGGCGTCTTCACCACCCAATTGTCGGCGGTGCCGCCGGCTTCGAGCAGGACCACCGAGGTGCCGGCATCCTCCGACAGCCGGCCGGCAACGGCGCAGCCGCCGGAGCCGCCGCCGACCACGACGAAATCCACTGTTTCGCTCACGAGCGTTTCCCTCCGCGACGTTGTTTTATTGGTTGCCGCCGGCTTCTTCGGCCGTGCGGGTCTTCTCGTCGGAGCGTTTTCGCGCGAAGTGGCCGCCGGTTCGCGTGACGAAAACGCGTCGAACCAGCTAAGACATCAGGCGCAGCAGCTTCGAGAGCCGCGCGATCTTGCCGCCGTAGGGCGGATACAGATCGGCGAAGCGGTTGTAGGGCGAGCGGTAGAAGATCGGCTTCATCTTGGTGAAGGTATTGAAGCCCCATTCGCCGTGATACGCGCCGGTGCCCGAAGCGCCGACGCCGCCCATCGGCTGGTTCACCTGGGCGAAATGCACCAGGCAATCGTTGATGGTGACGCCGCCCGAGACGGTCCGTGTCAGCACCTCATCGCGGGCGGCGTCGTCGGTACCGAACCAGTACAGCGCCAGCGGCCGGTCGCGGCCGTTGACGAAGGCGATCGGCTCGGTCGGCTCGCGATAGCCGAGGATCGGCAGCAGCGGGCCGAAGATCTCCTCCTGCATGATCTTCATCTCGGGGGTGACGCCGAGCACGATGGTCGGCGGGAATTTGCGCTGGCCCGCCCAGGCGGCCTCGCCCGCGGAGGCCGGCTGCAGCAGCCGCGCGCCGTGCGCGACGGCGTCGTCGACCAGGCCTTTCAGCCGCGCGTAGTGATGCTCGGCGATGATCGAGGTGTAGTCCGGATTCGCCGGATCGGTGCCCCACATCTGCTGCATCGCGCCCCAGATCTTTCCGGCGAGGGCTTCGACCCGGTCCTGCGGCGCCAGCACGTAGTCGGGCGCGATGCAGGTCTGGCCGGCGTTCATCAGCTTGGCGTAGGCGATCCGCGGTGCCACCTCGTCGAGATCGGCCGAGCGGTCGACGATCGTCGGCGACTTGCCGCCGAGTTCGAGCGTGACCGGGGTGAGGTTCTTGCCCGCTTCCGCGGCGACGATGCGGCCGACCCGGGTCGAGCCGGTGAACATCAGATGATCGAACGGGAGGCGGGCGAACGCCTCGGCGACGCCGGGTTCGATTCCCGTCACCACCATCTCGCTGGCGTCGAACTTGGCTGCGACGGTCTCCTGCAGCAGCGCGGTGAAGTGCGGCGACAATTCGCTCGGCTTGATCATCACCCGGTTGCCGGCGGCGATAGCGCCGATCGCCGGAGCGATCGTGAGCTGCAGCGGATAATTCCACGGCGCAATCACCCCGACCACGCCGAGCGGCTGCGGCAGCAGCCGGTTCTTGCCGGGCAGGAACTGGAGCTGGGTCGACACCTTGCGCGGCGCCATCCAGCGCTTCAGATGCCGCGAGGTGTGCTTGATGTCGCCGAGCAGGCTGAGCGTCTCGGCGATCAGCGTCTCGGTGGTGCTGCGGTGACCAAAATCGGCGGAGATCGCCTGTTCGAATCGTTTCTCGTTGTCCTTGATCAGGGCGCGCAGCCGGGCGAGCCGGTCCAGGCGCTGCTCCAGCGTCGGCGGCGGTTCGGCCCGCGAGATCTCGAACATGCGATGAAAGCTGTCGTGGAGCGCATTGCCCCCGAAACCGCCGACCGGCTGGTCCATCTTCCGCTCCCTGCGATGCCCGTTTGGTTGGAGAATGGGCTGATTTTGCCGAAGTCTCGCAGGGGAAGCGCGTTCCGGCAACCACACCCGGTTCCGTCCGTCATATAATCTTGAAAAACTTCGCCCAAATCCTCCCTTGGGGCTTTGCAAATCCCCGCAGGGTTGGTAGACACCCCTCGCGCCCCGGGCATTCGCCCCGGGCACCTTCTCAGGAAGCCTCCGGGAGGATCGATCAGCGCTTTTGGGCGTTGATGGTCATCGGTTTTCTGAAAGCCGCGCAAGGTTTAACGCGGGGTGGAGCAGCCCGGTAGCTCGTCAGGCTCATAACCTGAAGGTCATAGGTTCAAATCCTATCCCCGCAACCAAATCTCGATCGTCAGATCAGTGAAAAAGCCCGCCGCGTGCGGGCTTTTTCATGTCTTGTAGCTGAGGCGATCGGGCGAGACGGATTGGGTGGCGCCTGCGGCACGTGACGATCTTGCAGCCTGCGCGACAGCTAAACTGAAGATCGGCCAAGAGATCGGCCAAAGTCGCTCGAAGATCGAATTTTTATAATTCGTATCAATATATTATCTGAATTCAGGATCGGCCAAGGGGCGGCACCGCCCGCCGCGGATCGGACCAGCCGGATCCAGTGCCGGTTTTGCTGCTGGGCCAGCTCGCGGTGGATAAAGCCTGTCAAGGTCAGGGGCACGCCGCTTCATTACTGCAGTTCGCGTTGAAGTCGGCACTGCGCGCCGCCGAGATCGTGGGATGTGGCGGCGTGGTCACCCATCCGCTCGACGACGGTGTCCGTGGGTTCTATGCGAGTTGGGGCTTCAGGGATCTGCCGTTTGATCCTCGGCGTGCGATGATCATTCGGATGTCTGAACTGAAACAACATTTCGGTATCGCGATCGGATGAGCGTCGCCTTCCGGGTTGATCCTCCCGCGCCCGATCTGATCTAACGGACACGACCTCGGCCGCCAGCGGGCGCTGCGCTTGCACCGCTGGTGGTGAACCGGACATCTGACGTGAAATCGCTCGGCATCATCTTCCTGCTGGCCCTGGCCGTGTTCGCCTACGGGCTGTATTCGGACATCACGCTGACGCGCTGCGCGCGCGGGACGATCACGGCTGCGCTCGGCCTGTGCTCGGGCAGCGACTGACCTCGGCCGTTCGCAACCGATCGGGTTTGCGGACGTAACTCATCGGCATCAATCGAGGAGGGCCGGGCGGCATGAGCGCAGGCGACAGCGGCGGCTTTTACGAGGGCGTTGCGGTGTTTCGCGGCTTCCGCAGCCTGATGGATCCTGCCCTCTACGCGCCGCTGCCGGACGATTGGACCGTCGGCGTCGCCGACATTGTCGATTCCACCCGCGCGATCGCCGAGCAGCGCTACAAGTCGGTCAACATGGCCGGGGCGGCGGTGATCGCGGCGGTGACCAACGCGCTTCAAGGCCGCGAATTCCCGTTCGTGTTCGGCGGCGACGGCGCCGGCTTTGCGGTGGCGCCGGCCGATCTTGTTGCGGCCCGTGAAGCGCTGGCGGCGACCGCGGCCTGGGTGCGCGATGAGCTCGGTCTGACGATGCGGATCGCGCTGGTGCCGGTCGCGGCGATCCGCGCCAAGGGGCTGGAGGTTCGCGTCGCCCGGTTCGCGCCTTCGCCGCACGTCAGCTATGCGATGTTCGCCGGTGGCGGCCTCGGCTGGGCCGAAGCCGCGATGAAGCGTGGCGAGTTTTCGATTCCGCCGGCGCCGCCCGGGACTGCGCCGGATCTTTCCGGCCTGTCGTGCCGGTTCGAGGAAATGCCGGCGCGGCGCGGGGTGATTCTGTCGGTGCTGATCATGCCGACCGCGCAGGCCGATCCCGCGGCGTTCCGCACTCTGATCGAGGACATCGTGTCGCTGATCGAGCGCAGCCCCGAGGCGGGCAGGCCGGTGCCGGGCGAGGGCCCGGCATTGCGTTGGCCGCCGCAGGGCTTCGACCTCGAAGCGCGCGCCGGGCAGGGCAGACCGTTGACGATGCGCCGAGCGGCGCTCTTGGTTCAGACGCTGTTCAGCTATCTGATCATGCGGCTGGGCATCACCGTGCGCGGCTTCGTGCCGCGGACTTACTTGACCGAGCTGGTCGAGAACTCAGACTTCCGCAAATACGACGACGGACTACGCATGGTGGTCGACTGCGCGCCGGAGCTCGCCGACGCACTGGAGCAGAAGCTGGCCACGGCGGCGGACGCGGGCGTCGCGCGCTACGGCGTGTCGCGGCAGCAGTCGGCGATGGTGACGTGTTTTACACCGTCGGTGGCGCGCAGCGATCACGTCCACTTCATCGACGGGGCAGGCGGGGGCTATGCGTCCGCCGCCCTGGCTTTGAAGGCGATGCCCGATAGGGCGGTTGCTTAGCGCGTCAGCGTCCAGGTCTCGCCGCCGCACAGCGTCCCGACGCAGCCTTCGACCAGCAAGGTGGTCGGGCCGGTGTGCGAGATGCTGCTCTGGTAGGTCTTGCCATCGTCGGCATTATAGATGTGGCCGCTCCATTTGCCCTGCGACACCGGGCGCATGTCGCCGAAAATCTGCAGGCCGATGATCGGGCGCGACGCGAGCTGCGGATCGGCGTTCTTATCGTCGACCTGCGGCTTGCCGGTGTTGGGGTCGGTCGGCTGCTTCAGCCAAACGATGGTGCCGCACAGCGCGTTGCCGCAGCCCTTGATCCGGACCTTGGCGTCGCCGGCCTGGGTCAGCCAGGTACCCTGCGGGCCGGCCGATTGGGCCACCGCCGCTGCGGATGACAGCGACACCAGGGCAACCAAAGCGGCAACGACGAAACCGGACCGAACGGCCATTCCATACCTCCAAACGATACGCGCGGGAGCCGCGAACAGCATTCAGAAGCAGTGCGGCGGGCGGTTGGATAACAGAGCGCCCGATTCGTGCAATCGTGTGACCCCCGCCGGGCGCTGGGGATAAATGCGATTCACTTGACCCAGCGTGTCAGGTGAATCGCCCCGGCGGTGCCGAGGCCGTAGACCGCCATCGCCACGCCCACCATCGCGAACATCGCCGACGCCGGCGCCCCGAAGGTAACCAACGCCGAGCCACCAACGGCCACCAGCACCAGCCTCGCGGTCGCGGCCAGCACTGGGCCGCCGACCTTGGCGGCGCCCTGGCTGGCGAAATAAAGCGTCACGCCGAGGCCGAAAAATCCGAAGCTGGGGCCGGCGAGGTGGAAGTACGCATGCGCGGCCGCGGTGACGGCAGGATCGGCGGTGAACAGCGACACCCATAGCGATGGCCGGATCGCCAGCACCGCGCCGACCGCTCCGACGATCAGTGCGGACACTGCGCCGGCGGTCCAGGCCACCCGCCGCGCGCGGGCGATATCACCGGCGCCGATCGCCATCCCGACCATCGGGATCGAGGCGACGCCCACCGCGAACGCGATCGGGATCAGCAGGAATTCCAGGCGCGAGCCGATGCCGTAGCCGGCGAGGGTCGTGGTGCCGTAGCTCGCCAGCACCTTGGTGAAGATCAGGATCGTCAGCACCGACTGCAGCGGAGCAAGGCAGGCGAGAGCGCCGACCTTGAGGATATCGATGAAGATCGGCCGCTGCAGGCTGAACGAGCGCAGTTGCAGCCGCAGCCTGCTGCGGCCGCTGATGAGATAGAGCAGCAGAAACAGCGCACCGAGCGTGAAGGCGACCGCCTGGCCCGAGGCGACGCCGGGCATGCCGAGCCGCGGTATGCCGAACAGGCCGAGTCCGAACGCGCCGCCGATCACGACCTGCAGAGCTGCGACGCCGAGCAGCACCGCTGACGGCAGGATCATGTCGCCGGTGCCGCGCAGAATCGAAGCCAGCGTGTTCACCAGCCAGATCGACACCGCAGCCGAGAACAGCACGACCGAATAGCTGCTGGCTTGTTCCAGCACTTCGCCGCGGCCACCGAGCAGTGCGAACAGCGAGCGGCCGAACGTCAGCATCACTAGCGAGAACACTAAGCCGCCGCCGATCCCGATCAGGATCGCGTGCAGCGCCAGAACACCTGCCCGGTGTGTATCACCTGCGCCGAGGGCGCGGCTGATCGCCGATGAGACGCCGCCGCCCATCGCGCCGGCCGACATCATCTGCGTCAGCATCGCGAACGGAAAAACCAGCGCGATCGCCGCCAGCGGCTCGGTGCCGAGAAGGCCAATGTACAAGGTCTCGGCGACCGCCACTAGGGCGGTGCCGAGCATCGCGATCGTGTTCGGGACTGCCAGTCGCAGCAGAGTCGGCAGGATCGGCGCGGTCAGCAGCCGGTTCGGCGGCGGAGCGGTCAGCGGCGTATCGGCGGGGGCCTCGATGGTCATGCGGTCGCTCCCCGGATGCCGCCTCGCGATCTGCGGCGGTCTTTTGTATGATGATTAACATACAACAACCACAGGGCCGTGTCCGGCACAAGCGGCGGGGCATTGCAGGACACGCGGGCGCGACGGCGTTTCGTGCAGAGCTCCGGGACGCCGGCCTCGCAGCGGCACCCCTGCATTCGGCGCAGAACCCGAATACCGCCGGGACGGATGGTCAAATCTCCCAAACCAGGGCATGAAGAAAGACAAATATTCTCCGGGAGAGGAATCCGCCCATGAAGGCAGCTCAGCTCAGCGCGTTTCAGCGCTGGTCGATCCTGATCGGCGCGTCGGTGCTGCTCAGCCTCGCCATGGGCATGCGGCAGAGCTTTGGGCTGTTTCAGCCCTCGGTGATCCGCGACGTCGGCATCACCAGCGCCGACTTCTCCTTCGCGACAGCATTGCAGAACATCATCTGGGGCGTCACGCAGCCGATGGTGGGATTGATCGCTGACCGCTACGGCACCCGCTGGGTGATGGCCGGCGGCGTCGTGGTCTATGCGGCTGGTCTCGTCCTCATGATGGTCGCTGACTCGGCCTTGATGTTCACACTTGGATGCGGCGTGTGTGTCGGCATTGCGCTGTCGTGCACCGCCTCCAGCATGACCATGACGGTGACCTCGCGCACGGTATCGCCGGCCAAGCGCAGCGTCGCGATGGGTGCGGTCTCGGCTGCCGGCTCGCTCGGCCTGGTGCTGGCCTCGCCGCTGGCGCAGACGCTGATCTCGACCGCCGGCTGGCAGATGGCGCTGATCGGCTTCCTCGGCCTCGCCGCCGCGATGCTGCCGTCGGCGCTGTTCGCCGGCCGCGCCGACAAGCTGGAAATCGACAAGGCCGACGACGTCAAGCAGTCGGCCGGCGAAGTGGTGCAGGCCGCGCTCGGCCATTCCGGCTTCATGGTGATGGCGATCGCGTTCTTCGTCTGCGGTCTGCAGCTCGTGTTCATCACCACGCATCTGCCGAACTATCTGGCGATCTGTGGTCTCGATCCGTCGCTCGGCGCCTCGGCGCTGGCGGTGATCGGCCTGTTCAACGTGTTCGGCTCCTACGCCTTCGGCTGGCTCGGGGGGCGCTATCCCAAGCAATATCTGCTCGGCGGAATCTACATCGTGCGATCGCTGGCGGTCGCGGCGTATTTCTATTTCCCGGCGTCGCCGACCTCGACCATCGTGTTCGCTGCGATCATGGGCTCGCTGTGGCTCGGGGTGATTCCGCTGGTGAACGGCCTGGTCGCGCAACTGTTCGGGCTGCGCTACATGGCGACGCTGACCGGCATCGCCTTCCTCAGCCATCAGGTAGGCTCGTTCCTCGGCGCCTGGGGCGGCGGGGTGATCTACGACCACCTCGGCAATTACGACCGCGCCTGGCAGGCCGCGGTGCTGATCGGTCTGATCGCCGGCTGCGCCCAGATGCTGATGAACGTCCGGCCGCCGCGCAAGCGTGAGGAACTGGTGGTGCCCGCGACGGCCTGAGCCGTCAGCGGTGGGGCGCGGGCGTACTGTGGTACGTTTCGCTCCCTGACGGTAAGCCCTTCACGAAACAGCGGTATTGTCGGCAGCCCGGACACTGTGACACGCTGTTGCAAGTTAGAATAGATATTGGGTCCGAGCCGGGAACCTTTTATAAGGGTTCCCGTTAAGACGACGTCCCCCACCCATCGTGGAAATGAATCATGACCTTCACGCTTCCCGAATTGCCGTATGCCTACGACGCGCTGCAGCCGTACATGTCTAAGGAGACGCTCGAATATCACCACGACAAGCATCATCAGGCGTATGTCACCAACGGCAACAACCTGCTGAAGGGCACCGAATTCGAGGGCAAGTCGCTCGAGGAGGTGGTCAAGGGCTCGTTCAATAAGAACGCCCCGCTGTTCAACAACGCAGCCCAGCACTACAACCACATCCACTTCTGGAAGTGGATGAAGCCGAACGGCGGCGGGACCAAGCTGCCCGGTGCGCTGGCCAAGAAGATCGACGAAGACCTCGGCGGCTTCGAGAAGTTCAAGACCGATTTCGCCGCTGCCGGCGCCGGCCAGTTCGGCTCGGGCTGGGCCTGGCTCGCGGTCAAGGACGGCAAGCTGGAGATCTCCAAGACCTCGAACGGCGAGAATCCGCTGGTGCACGGCGCCACCCCGATTCTCGGCGTCGACGTCTGGGAGCACTCCTACTACATCGACTATCGCAACAAGCGTCCGGACTACCTGAAGGCTTTCATCGAGAACCTGATCAACTGGGAGTACGTCGAGGAGATGTACGCGAAGGCCTGATCACGCGCCGAGCGCGCAGATCGGAAGCGGCGGTCGCGGTGCGGCCGCCGTTTCGCTTTGGCAGCGCGCACCGGCAGCGCGGATTGCGGCCGTAGCTACCCCGACATCGTGTGCAGCAGGAAGGTCAGCGCGGTCGCGGCGAACACCTGCATGTTGTCGACGCGGTCGGCGCTCGCCGTCTCCAGCGTCATCACCGCCTGCTTCGGCCCGGCCACGGCGATGCAGGTGTGGCCGGCGGCATCGCCGTAGCGATTGCCCGAAGGGCCTGCGGCGCCGGTCTCCGACAGCGCCCAGTCGGCGCCGAGCCGGGAGCGGATCTGTTTCGCCAGAAGCTCGGCATACGGCTCCGACGACGAGCGCATGCCCTCCACCTTCATGTCGGCATCGGGAATGTCCATCAGCACCCGCCGCGCCTGCCGGGTGTAGACCACCGCCGAGCCGAGGAAGTACGCCGAGGCGCCGGGCACCGCGAGCAGCGCCGCGGCGATCAATCCGCCGGTCGACGACTCGGCCACCGCGATCGTCTGCTTCTGCGCGATCAGCCGGATCGCGACCTTTTCCGCCAGCGGCAGCAGCTCGTTCATCATTGCATCGCCCCGTATTGGCGGTCGCCGGCAGCCTGTGCGCGACCGTTCGCATCATCGGCGAATCGGCGCTCGCCTCGCGCTTACGAGACAGAACCGTCGCGCCTCCGGCAAGCTGATCTTGCGCCGTCGCCGCCTCCCGATGCGGGGCATGAGAATATCTCAGGAAACGTGGCGAGAACCTCGTTTGCCGCCGGACCGCGCCAGGGCGGATACTTCGCACCGGGACGACATGTCCGGGAAGGCTGCGATGTCGACATGCTCAGACTGCGCGACGATCGATCGGCGCCGGAGCAGAAGGGTGTGGGCTCGGCTCGGCGCGACGCTTGCGCTGTGGCGCCGGCGGCGGAGCGGGCGCACCGACCTCGCCAGGTTCTCGGCGCGCGAACTGCGCGATCTCGGCCTGTCCCGCGGCGACATGATCCACGAAGCGGCAAAGCCGTTCTGGCGCGCCTGATCGGCGGCGCGGCACAGCGGAGTTTCGGTCATGGTGCTTGCCCGAGCCGCGGCTCAGCGCGCCACGGCGAAGCTGCTCCACACCAGGCTGGCTCCGGATAAAAACAGCAGCGCCAGCACCACGTTGCGGAACGAGCGGTCGCTCAGCGCGTGATAGGTCCGGGCGCCGAGCCAGGCGCCGATCAGGATCGCGGGCAGCGCGAACAGCGCCGCGTGCAACACCTGCGGCGTTACCAGCCCGTGCGCGGTCTGCAGGATCAGCGCCGCGATCAGCACGGTGGAGTTGAACGCCTGAAACACGCCGCGGCGCTGATGCTTGTCCCAGCCGCGGATGCTCGCCCACAGGATCGGCGGCGGGCCCGACAGTCCGGCAAAGCCGCCCATTACTCCGCCGACCCAGCCGATCACGCCATCCATCCAGCGCCCGCCGAAGGTCAGCGCCATCGGCGGAGTGAAATACAGCGCAGGCGGGAAGATCAGAAGAAACAGGCCGACGAACAGTTTGAAGCCCCACGGGTCGGCATACGCCACCAGCATGCTGCCCGGGATCACCCCGGCGAGCCCCCCGATCAGGAACGGCGTCACCAGTTTGAAGTCGATGTGCTGCCACACCATCCGCATCGTCGAGGCCTGCGAGGCCATCGAGCACAGCAGCACCAGCGGCACCGACAGCGTCGGCGGGAAGACGTACAGCCAGAACCCGAGCGACACCAGCGCCATGCCGAAGCCCGACAGGCCGGAGACGAAGCCGCCGCACAGCGCGCCGGCGATCAGGACAATGAGGGTAGTTAGTTCCATCGGCGTCGATGCGGCTGCGCAATTCCGCCGGGCGGAACCCGTCGCGCATCCTTGGATGATTGTGGTTGCGGGCAGCTTTGTGCAGGCTGTGGTTCGGGCTTATAGCATCTGACAGCCCCCGAAGAGCAAAATAAGAGTTGCACATGTCGGCAGGAAACAAACAAGCCGCCGCGCCCGCGGCCAAGCCCGGTAACGCCGCGAACCTGATCGCGCCCGACACCACCGGACTGAATTTTTATCGCGCCGATCCGTCGCTCGCTGATCTGCTCCGCATCCATCTGCCGAAAGCGCTGGTCGATCACATCGAGCCGCATCTCGATGCGCTCGGCGCCTTGGCCGGCGGCCGGCTCGACGAGTGTGCGCGGCTCGCCGACCGCCACACGCCGATCCTACATCAGCGCGACCGGTTCGGCTGTGACGCCCAATATGTCGAGTATCACCCGGCGTATCGCGAGCTCGAGAACGCCGCATTCGGCACCTTCGGCATTCACGCGCTGTCGCACCGCAAGGGCATCATGGGCTGGCCGGAGACTTATCCGGTGACCGCCAAGCACGCCTTCACGCTGCTGTTCAACGAGACCGAATTCGGCATGGGCTGCCCGATCAACGTCACCGACGGCTGCGCCAAGCTGCTGTCGAAATTCGGCAGCGACGAATTGAAGGCGAAGTATCTCGACGGTTTGACCCAGACCGACATGAGCAAGCTGACGCAAGGCGGCCAGTTCATGACCGAGAAGGAGGGCGGCTCCGACGTCGGCACGCTGACCTCGGTGGCGGTGCCGGACGGCGATCACTGGCGGCTGTATGGCGAGAAGTGGTTCTGCTCCAACGCCGACGCCAAGGTGGTGATGCTGCTGGCGCGGCCCGAAGGCGCCGGCCCCGGTACCCGCGGCGTCGGTCTGTTTCTGATGCCGCGCGTGCTCGACGACGGCACGCCCAATCACTACCGGATCGTCCGTCTGAAGGATAAGCTCGGCACCCGCTCGATGGCGTCGGGCGAGATCAAGCTCGAAGGCGCGATCGCCTACGCGGTCGGCAAGCTCGACCGCGGCTTCGTGCAGATGGCCGAGATGGTGAACTCATCGCGGCTGTCGAACGGCGTGAAGTCGACCGCCTTGATGCGCCGCGCCTGGCACGATGCGATCACGGTGGCGAAGAACCGTGTGGTGTTCGGCAGCCGTATCATCGACCTGCCGCTGGCGCGGCGGCAATTGATGAAGATCCTGCTGCCGACCGAGCAGGGGATGTCGATCAGCTTCCTCACCGCCGACGCGCTGGACCGCGCCGAGGGCGGCAGCCAGGACGCCGCGGCGCTGCTGCGCATCCTCACCCCGACGCTGAAATTCCGTGCGACCCGCGACGCGCGCAAAGTCTGCGGTGATGCGCTCGAGATGCGCGGCGGCATCGGCTATGTCGAAGAGTTCGCCACCGCGCGCCTGCTGCGCGACGCGCATCTCGGCTCGATCTGGGAGGGCACCGGCAACATCGTGGCGATCGATGCGCTCAAGCGTGCGATCGGCCGGCATGGTGCGGAGTCGGCGCTCGCCGCCGATCTGCACGCCCGGCTCGACGACGCGGCACGCGTGCCGCAGGCGTGGCGCGACCGGCTGCGCGGGCTGATCGACAAGTCGATCGGCTTTGCGCGTGAGGTCGCTCGGAACTCCGACAGCGAGGCCGACGCCCGCCGCGCAACTTCGGCGCTGTATCACGTCGCCAGCGCGGTGGCGCTCGCCTGGGAAGGTGACAGGATCGAAGCGATGCGCGGCGACGCCCGCCGCGTGCTGCTGTCGCGGCTGGTCGTCGAGCATCGGCTGTACCAGCCCGATCCGTTCGCCCATCAAGACGGCAAGCTCGAACTCGCGACTGCCGATCACCTGCTCGGCGACCGCGCCGCCACCATGGAGGAGATCGCGCCGTTGCTGGCGGCGTAGGGTGCGAGTCTGAAATCTCTTCCCGCCATTGCGAGGAGCGAAGCGACGAAGCAATCCGGCGCTGTGCTCGGAGCTCTCGATTGCTTTGCTTCGCTCGCAATGACGACGGATTGTGGTGGCGTTCGTCGCTGACTAATCGACCAGCGCCCTCGGCGGCGTGAAGCCGCCGAATTCGCGTTCGATCAGTTCGGCGAGCTTCAGAGGGGTGCGGTCTTCCAGCCACGGGCCGACGATCTGCACGCCGACGGGCAGGCCGTCGTCCGACATTCCCACCGGGATCGCGGTCGACGGCAGGCCGGGCAGGGTGGCGATGCCGGGCCACACCAGTTGATCGACGTAGGGATAGGGCTTGCCGTCGATCTCGATGCGGCGGTCTTCCTGCGGCTCGGAGTGATCCTGGGTGTAGGCCGGCGTCGGCATCACCGGGCAGATCACCGCGTCGAACGATTTGAACAGTTCGTGCCATTGCGCTCGCAGGCCGGTGCGGCGGCTGTCGGCGGCGACCCAGTCGCGATGGCTGAGCACGATGCCGCGCAGCCGCTCGGCGGCGAGGCTGTCGTCCTTGGCGTCGAGCCGGGCCGCCATCTCCTGCGCGCCGGCGTACAGCTCGGGCGGGAAGCCGGCGGCGAGGAACGACAGCAGCATCCGCATATACACCCGCGAGGTCTCGGCGAGATCCGGCAGCAGCGGCGACTGCCGCTCGACGCGGACGCCGGCCCTGGTCAGCCCGGCCGCCAGCGTTTGCAGCGCGCCGCGCACCGCCGCGCCGGTCGGCAGCAGCGGATGGGTATCCAGCAGCAGCACGCGGAAATCCTTCAGTGTGGTGTGCCGCGCTGCCGGCAGATCGAGTTGGTACGCAATGCCGTCGAACACCGGATCGGTGCCGGCGATGACGTCGAGCAGCAGCGCCAGATCGGCGGCCGAGCGCGCCATCGGGCCGATCACCGACAGGTCGCGGTTGGATGGCAGCGGCGGAAACGGCGGCGGGGTATGGCCGCGCGCCGGGCACAGCCCGAAGGTCGGCTTGTGGGCATAGACGCCGCAGTAATGCGCCGGCACCCGCAACGAGCCGCCGATGTCGGAGCCGAGCGACAGCGCGCCATAGCCGGCGGCGAGCGCGGCCGACGAGCCGCCGGACGAGCCGCCGGGCGTGCGAGACAGATCGAAGGGGTTGCCGGTGGTGCCGTACACGTCGTTGTAGCTCTGCCAGTCGCCGAGCGCGACCGGCACGTTGGTTTTGCCGAGGATCACGCCGCCGGCGGCCTTGACCCTCTGGATCGCCAGCGCGTCCTGTTGCGCCACGAAGTTCTTCTGCTCGACGAAGCCCCAGGTGGTCGGCAGGCCGGCGACGTTGAAGCTCTCCTTCACCGTCATCGGGATGCCGAGCAGCGGCTCGCGTCCGCCGCGTGACAGCGCCAGATCGGCCGCTCGGGCGCTCTGCAGCGCGCGGTCGAAGTCGCGGACGCAGATCGCGTTGATCTTGTCGTCGTGGCGCTCGATTCGTCCGATCGCGTCCTGAGTGAGTTCGACGGCGGAGACCTGTTTGGTCTTCAAGGCTTGTGCAAGGTCGGTGACAGTCGCGAAGCTCCAGGACGAGACGGGCAAGATGGCTTTCTCCGGGTTCGAGGCGGGGGACGAGCTGGGCCGGAGCTTAGTCGGTTCTTGGGCCTGCGGTAGTGGCTTGCCGCGGGAGCTGATCCGATCAGTTCCAGGGGGCTCGCGATTATTTCCGCCAAGCGAGATATTCTTGACTTAGGTCAAGGATCATTCCACGAATGTTCTATTGCATACTCGCCTGGGTAGAAATTGCCGTTCGGCGGCAGCATGGCGCCAGCGGGCAGCGCAACGAGCGGGGGCAGGGCGCGAGGCGACGTAGTTGCCTGCGAGGCGATACAGGTGCCGCATGAGGAATTCGCACCATCCGCCAGACGCGGAGTGGGTGCATCGAGTCTCCCTTGACTTAAAGCTCCGGCGGTTTCCGGAGCTTCTTTATTTCCGGCCCTGAAGTTTCTGGTCCTTCCACACGGCTTTCGGAGGGACGCGTGGCTGAGCAGCGGGTTCAGCCGCGGAAATCCTGCGGCGTAAAGCCGATGTCGAGCACCCGCCATTCGCGATATTTATCGGCCGGCAACATCGTATAGGGCTGGCACGCTTCCAGTGCGGCGATCGCGCCTCTCATCAGCGCCGGGCCCTTGGCCGAGGCGCTGGCTTCGATCAGAAACGGCTCCTGGGCGAGCCGACCGTCCGGCGTCAGCCCGACCCGGATCACGATCTTGACGTTGTCGGCCGGCGACAGCCCTGCCGGCAGGGCGGCGCAGGATCTCAATCGCTTGCGCAGCGCCGCCACCGCCTCCGCGCTGATGTTGGCGACGGTTTCGGCCGGCGCGTCGAACCCGCCGCCCTCGGCCGGCAGGCCGAGCGCCACCGAGTATTTCACGGTGATGTCCGGCTCCTGCGGGATCGCGGGTGGGAAGGGCATCGGCGCTGCTGCCGGTTTGGCCGGTTGAGGCTGCTGCTGCGGTGCCGGCTGTTGTTGCGGCGGAGGCGCCGGGGCCTGCGCGTTCTGCTGCGGCGGAGGCTGTGGAGCGGGCGGTGGCGGCTTGGTCTCGGCCGGCTGCTGCTGGGCGGCGGGGGCCTGCTGCTGCGGCTTGGGCTGCTCGGCTGGCGTCTGCGGCACCTCGAAACTCGGCGCCTGTTGCTCGTCCGGCTTCTGATCCGGCTCTTTCTCCGGCACCGGCGGCGGCGCTTCGTCGGCAGTCACCACTTCGACCTCGATCCGCTGTTCCGGCACTTCGGCGAAGGGATGCACCTCGGCGAGCAGCAGCACCGCGCCGACCAGCACGACATGCGCCAGCACCGACACCGCAGCACCAGCGCGGTCGGAGGTCGGCGAAGCTATCGGAACAAGGCGGAGCCGCATCACCGCCCCAGCATAGCGTAGCCCGGCGGCGGAGCGGAGTCGTTCTTGGCTTTGGAGCCGCGATCGTGCCCTCGCCGTTCGGCGGCGAGGGCACGGCAGGATCGGATCGCTCAGGCGGTCGCGGCGACCTTGTTCTGCGCTTGCGGCCAGTAGCGGTCCTTGAGGTGGCGCTTGACCAGCTTGCCGGTCGGGGTGCGCGGCAGCTCGGCCTCGAAGTCGACCGAGCGCGGGCACTTGATCGGCGACAGCCGCTCGCGGCAGAACGCGATCAGCTCGGCCGCCCGCTCGGCGCTGGGCGCGGCGCCGTCGCGAAGCTGCACCACCGCCTTGACCTCTTCGCCCATCTCGGGGTTCGGCACGCCGAACACCGCGACGTCGGCGACGTCGGGATGGGTCAGCAGCACGTCCTCGGTCTCCTGCGGGTAGATGTTCACGCCGCCGGAGATGATCATGTAGCTCTTGCGGTCGGTGAGATACAAAAACCCCTCGTCGTCGAGATAGCCGACGTCGCCCAGCGTCGACCAGCCCTTTTCATTGTAGGCCTTCTTGGTCTTGTCCGGATCGTTGTGATAGCTGAACGACGGCGCATCGGCGAAGTACACGGTGCCGATTTCGCCGACAGGCAGTTCGTCGCCGTCGTCATCGAGGATCTTGATGGTGCCGACCACCGCCTTGCCGACCGTGCCGCGATGCGTGAGCCATTGCTGCGAGGTCGAGACCGTGACGCCGTTGCCTTCGGAGCCGGCGTAGTACTCGATCAGGATCGGGCCCCACCACTCGATCATCTTGGCCTTTACGTCGACCGGGCAGGGTGCGGCGGCGTGGATTGCGCCCTTCAGGGACGACACGTCGTAGCGGCTGCGGATCGCGTCGGGGAGCTTCAGCATCCGCACGAACATCGTCGGCACGAGCTGCGACTGCGTCACCTTGTACTTCTCGACCAGCGCTAGGAACTGCTCGGCGTCGAAATGCTCCATGATGATCGAGGTGCCGCCGAGCGTGGTCGCCATCATGTTGAAGCGCAGCGGAGCCGCGTGATACAGCGGCGCCGGCGACAGATAGATGCTGCCGTCGTTCATGCCGCACATCTTCTCGCACAACAGGCGCAGGAACGGGCTCGGCACGTCGATGGCGTTACCTTCGAATTCGCGCTTGATGCCCTTCGGCCGACCGGTGGTGCCGGAGGAATACAGCATGTCGTATCCGGCGACCTCGTCGGCGATCGGCGTAGTCGGCTGCGCGGCGGTTTCCTGCTCCCACGAACGGAAGCCGGCGACCGGCTGGTCGACCATGTAGTAGAGCGGCGCGCCCGGTGCGTCCGACAGCAGCGCCTTCATCGTCTCGCTGCCCTGAGCGGAGGTGATCACCACCTTGGCGCCGCAGTCCTGAACGATGTAGCCGATCTCGTCCTTGGTCAAATAGCGACTGATCGCGGTGTAATACAGGCCGGCGCGCTGCGCCGCCCAGCAGATCTCCATGAACGCCAGCCGGTTCTCCATCAACAGCGCGATGTGATCGCCGGCCTTCAGCCCCAGCGACCGGAACAGATGCGCGCCCTGGTTGGAGCGCTCGTCGAGCTGTCGATAAGTCAGAGCCTGGCCGGTCGAGGCCATCCGGTAGGCGACTTTGTCGGGGGTGGTCTTGGCGTGAATCGACGGATGCGTCATGGGATTTCCTCTCGGTGATGCGGCGGATTGATTCCGCTCTGTCTGGCACTGAACCTCATGATGAGGAGCGCGCCGTTAGGCGCGCGTCTCGAACCATGAGGGTATAGGGCACATCCTTCTAGACGCCCGGCTCAGCCCTTCGGGCCGTGCCGGGCTCCTCAGGATGAGGTCTTGCGGCATGTTGTCTTTACAGCCGCTCGACGATGGTGACGTTGGCCATGCCGCCGCCCTCGCACATCGTCTGCAGGCCGTAGCGCTTGTTGTTCTGCTTCAGCGCGTGGATCAGGGTGGTCATGAGCTTGGTGCCGGAGCCGCCGAGCGGATGGCCGAGCGCGATCGCGCCGCCGTTGACGTTGAGCCGGGCCGGATCGGCGCCGGTCGCCTTCAGCCACGCGGCCGGGATCGAGGCGAAGGCTTCGTTGACCTCGAACAGATCGATGTCGTCGATCTTCATCCCGGCCTTCTTCAGCGCGTATTCGGTGGCGGGCAGCGGGGCTTCCAGCATGATCACCGGATCGCCGCCGCGCATCGTCATGTGATGAACGCGGGCGAGCGGCTGCACGCCGAGCTGCTTCAGGCCCTTCTCGTTGACTACCACCACGCCGGAGGCACCGTCGCAGATCTGGCTGGCGGTCGCCGCGGTCAGCTTGCCGCCGTTCTCGTTGATCAGCTTGACGCCCTTGATGCCGTCGAGTGTGGCGTCGAAGCGGATGCCTTCGTCGATATGGTGGATGTCGGTCGAGCCGTCGGCGCGGGTGATCTCGAGCGGGATGATCTCGTCCTTGAACTTGCCTCCTTGCGTCGCGGCGATCGCGCGCTGGTGGCTGTTGAACGCGAATTCGTCGAGTTCGTCCTTCGACAGGTTGTACTTGTTCGCCACCATTTCGGCGCCGACGAACTGGCTGAACTGGATGTTCGGGTAGCGCTCTTCCATCTTCGGGCTCTTGTAGTTACCGAGCCCGGCCTTGGCGGCGAGTATGCTCGGCGAGCCCATCGGTACGCGGGTCATCGACTCGACGCCGGCAGCGATCACGATATCCATGGTGCCGGCCATCACCGCCTGTGCGGCGAAATGCAGCGCCTGCTGCGACGAGCCGCACTGCCGGTCGACCGACGTGCCCGGCACGCTTTCCGGCAGCTTCGAGGCCAGCACCGCGTTGCGGCCGATATTGACGGCCTGCTCGCCGCCTTGGCCGACGCAGCCCATGATCACGTCTTCGATCTGATCCGGCGCGGCGCCCGAGCGGTCGACCAGCGCGTTGATGACCGAGGCGGCGAGATCGACCGGATGCCAGCCGGCCAGACGACCTCCCTTGCGGCCGCCGGCGGTGCGGGCAGCGGCGACGATATAGGCCTCGGCCATGTGTTCTCTCCCTGTAATGGTTGTTGGGTATGGGTATTGGACCGCGGCGATTTAAGTGGTGGGGAAGGATTTAGTCAATCGATCAATTAACGCTTGAGCCGTGTCAAACGATGCTGTAAGTGCGATGACGATGGCAGCGCACCTGAACCATTCGATGGCTACCAAGGCGCCGGCGGCGAAAAATTCGACCGCCGAGAAGCTGTTGGTCGCTGCGGGCGAGTTGATGATCGAGCGCAACTCGGTCGAGATCTCGCTGGCCGACATCGCGCAGAAGTCCGGCGTCAATGCCGCGCTGGTGAAGTATCACTTCGGCAACAAGGATGGCCTGCTGCTGGCGTTGCTCGAGCGCGACGCCGCCAACGAGATGACGCATCTCGATTTCCTGCTGGCGCAGCCGCTGTCGCCGACCACCAAGATGAAGCTGCACATCGCCGGCATCATCAAGGCGTATCATCAGTTTCCGTATCTCAACCGGCTGATTCACTATCTGCTGCACGGGCTCAACCGCGACACCGCCGACGAGGTCACCAAGTTCTTCGTCGGGCCGCTGCTCGACTTCCATCGCCGGCTGCTCGCCGAGGGTGTCGCCAGCGGCGATTTCCGCGAGGTCGATCCGGTGCTGTTCTACACCACGCTGATCGGCGCCTGCGATCACCTGTTCTTCGGTCGGCAGACCATGATGCGCGCTGCCGGCGTCGGGCCGGTGACGGACGAGGTCTGTCGCTCCTATGTGGCGCATATCGAAAAGATCGTCCTCGGTGGTTTGCTGACGAACAGAGCACGTCAGCCTTCCGCCGCAGGATCCTGAGCTAACAAAAAGAAGAAACGACCCCACCCAACTTCAGAGACCTTCAATTCAGACCCGGGACAAGCCAAGGAAAATCCGAACAAACAACAATAACGCCCAAGGAACCAGTTCACGGAACCTGCCCGGCAAGAAGGCAGGCGGAATGGAGCTTCAGGCACCCCCGGGACATTGTTCGTGTCTCTATAAAGAAGAAAACGCCAGGAAACGCCCAAGCAATCTGTCGGAACGCGAGCTCAACGAGACGCCACCCAAGGAGAGACCTCGAGCCGGATCGGTAGCGGACCAAGTCGCGACCTTTTGCCGGCCTCAACGATCGGGGAAACGCCCAAGGGGCTGTTGAAGGCCCGGACCAACAGCGCAATAACCACGCGGGACGCGTCGGCCCGACCGCTCTTAAAAGGCGGCGAGCGGTGTCGTCCGAGACCAAGCTTCAAGAAAGCGCCCAAGGAAAGGGATATCCAATGCAGTTGAAAGACGTCTCCGTTCTCATCACCGGCGGTGGTTCGGGGCTCGGCGCCGCGACCGCGCGGGCGATGGCCGCCAAGGGCGCCAAGGTCGCCGTGCTCGACATGAACAAGGACAACGCCGAGAAGGTCGCGGCCGAGATTGGTGGCGTCGCCTGCGTCGGCGACGTGTCGCAGGAAGCCCCGGTCAAGGAGGCGATCGCCAAGGCTGAAGCCGCGCACGGCATCGTCCGCGTGCTGGTGAACTGCGCCGGCATCGGCGGCGCGGTGAAGACCGTCAGCAAGAGCGGCGCCTATCCGCTCGACCACTTCTCGCGCATCATCAACGTCAACCTGATCGGCAGCTTCAACTGCATCCGGCTCGTCGCCGAGCGCATGCAGAGTGCGCCGACCATCGGCGAAGAGCGCGGCGTCTGCATCAACACCGCCTCGGTGGCGGCGTTCGACGGTCAGATCGGCCAGGCTGCTTACTCCGCCTCGAAGGGCGGCATTGTCGGCATGACCCTGCCGGTGGCGCGCGACCTCGCGTCGATGAACATTCGCGTCATGACCATCGCGCCGGGCTTGTTCCTCACCCCGCTGCTGATGGGCCTGTCGGAAGACGCCCGCAAGAGCCTCGGCGCCCAGGTGCCGCATCCGGCCCGCCTCGGCGATCCGTCGGAATATGCGTCGCTCGCGGTGCAGATCGTCGAGAACCCGATGCTGAACGGCGAGACCATCCGTCTCGACGGCGCCATCCGCATGGCGCCGCGCTAAACGCGCACTTCTCACCCTTTCCGTTTCGGGAGAGGGTGAGATCTTCGATCTCCGCCGCGTGTAGTTCGCGATAGACCTTCGATCTCTCGCGCGGCGGAATTCGAAGCACGCAGGACTGTTTCTTTCCCTGTATTTGGGAGGGGAGCGACTATCGCCAGAACGGCGATCCGATTAAACGTCGCAGCAGCGGCGTATAAGAACAACAACTGACGGGAGTGATGGCGTGACCGAGGCCTTGCTGGTCGATCATCGTGACGGTGTCGATTGGGTCACGCTCAATCGGCCGGACAGCCTCAATGCTCTCGATCCCGGCCTAATCGACGCACTCAACGACTATTTTGGCCGCCTGCAGCGTGACCGCAAGACTCGCGTCGTGGTGCTGAAAGGCGCGGGCGCGAATTTCTGCGCCGGCCTCGATCTCAAACATGCGATGGCGCGCCGCGCCGGTGAGAACGCAACGCCCGGCGTCACCGAGTCGCTGGATTCGCAGCGTCGGATTGCCGACATCGTGATGCTGATGCGCCGCTGCCCGCAGCCGATCATCTCGCTGATCCGCGGCGCCGCGGCCGGCGGCGGCTTTGCGCTGGCGCTGGCTTCCGACGTCCGCATCGCGGGGCGCAGCGCGCGGATGAACTGTGCCTTCATCAAACTCGGCCTCGGCGGTTGCGACATCGGTACCAGCTACTTTTTGCCGCGCCTCGTCGGCGTCTCGGTGGCGTCGGAGCTGATCCTGACCGGCCGCTTCATCGGCGCCGAACGCGCGCTGATGACCGGGCTCGTGTCCGAACTGGTGGAAGACGATCAACTCGAAGCCGCGGCGCAGCCGTTCGTCGATGCGATGATGGCGGCATCGCCGGTCGGTTTGCGGCTGTCGAAGGAGTGCCTCAACATGGCGGTGGATGCCGGCTCGATCGAGCAGGTGATCGCAATGGAAGATCGCAACCAGGTGCTGTGTTCGCGCTCGGAGGATTTCAAGGAAGGCGTCGCCGCGTTCCTCGAGAAGCGCAAGCCGGTCTACGGCAACCGCTGACCCAATCAACGTTGGCCCGGCAAGAGGCCGAGAAAACGGGAGAACACCAGATGACCGCCAGCGCAGCCGCAGTGCTGACCAAGCCTCCATTCCGCAAAGTGAACTGGCTGCCGCGCGAGATCGACGTCGATCGTCGCGACGGCGGCGTCATCGTGATGAAGTCGCGCTTCCCGCTGATGGATCACGATCCCAACCTGCCGATGGCGCTGGCGAAGTGGGCCAAGCAGCGGCCGGATCATATCTGGCTGGCGCAGCGCAAGGGCGAGGCGCGGCAGTGGCGCAAGGTCAGCTACGCCGAGGCGAAGCGCATCGTCGATTCGCTGACCCAGGCGTTGCTCGACCTGAAGCTGCCGGAAGGCCGGCCGCTGACGGTGCTGTCGGGCAACTCGATCGAGCACGCGCTGATCATGATGGCGGCGATGCAGGCGCGGATTCCGACCGCGCCGGTGTCGCCGGCCTATTCGCTGATGAGCCACGATCACCTCAAGCTGAAGTACCTGTTCGATCTGGTGAAGCCGGCGGCCGTGATGGTGCAGAACGGCGCGCCATTCACAAAGGCACTGCACGCGCTCGACCTGAAGGACGTCCAGGTGATCCACGTCGCCGATCCGGCGGACGGCATCGCCAGCATCGCGTTCGACGACATGGCGGCGACGCCGGTGACCGATCAGGTAGCGCAGTCGGTCGCGCAGATCACGCCCGACACCGTCGCCAAGTTCCTGTTCACGTCCGGCTCGACCGGAATGCCGAAGGCGGTGATCAACACCCAGCGGATGATGTGCGCCAATGCTGCGATGATGATGCAGGTGCGGACGCGCGATCCGAATGGTCCGCCGCCGGTGCAGCTCGACTGGATGCCGTGGAATCACACCATGGGCGGCAACGCGGCGTTCAATCCGCTGTTGATCGAAGGCGGCACGCTGTACATCGACGACGGTCGCCCGGTGCCGGGCCAGATCGAAGAGACGCTGCGCAACCTGCGCGAAATCTCGCCGACCTACTACGCCAACGTGCCGGCCGGCTACGCGGCGTTGGCGAGCGCGATGGAGAAGGACGACGCGCTGTGCCGGTCGTTCTTCAAGGACATGCAGCTGATGGCCTATGGCGGCGCCCGGCTGCCGGACGATCTGTACGAGCGGATGCAGGCGCTTGCGGTGCGCGCCACCGGGCACCGGCTGGTGTTCTACACCGGCTGGGGTTCGACCGAGACTTCGCCGACTTCGACCGGCACCTATTGGGACACCGAGCGCGTCGGCCTGATCGGGCTGCCGTTCCCCGGCGTCGAACTGAAGATGCTGCCGGTCGGCGACAAGTACGAATTGCGGCTGCGCGGCGTCAACGTGATGCCCGGCTATCACGGCCAGCCGGATCTCACCGAGAAGGCGTTCGACGAAGAGGGCTTCTACAAGATCGGCGACGCCGGCGTGTTCGTCGATCCGAACGATCCGGTGAAGGGCATCATCTTCGCCGGCCGTGTCGCCGAAGACTTCAAGCTGATGACCGGAACCTTCGTCCACGTCAGCACCGTGCGCACCGACGCGATCGCCGCGGCGAGCCCGGTGATCCAGGACGCACTCGTGGCGGGGCAGGATCGCGCCTATATCGGCCTCTTGGCCTGGCCGAACCTCAACGCCTGCCGGGTGATGATCGGTGATCCGAATGCGAGCTTCGAGGACGTCGTGAAGCATCCCGACGTGCTCGCGGCGCTTCGTGCCGGGCTGCAGAAGCACAACCGGGAAGTCGAGGGTGCCAGTTCGATGCGGATCGCGCGCGCGATGCTGATGGTCGAGCCGCCGTCGATCGACGGCAACGAACTCACCGACAAGGGCTACATCAACCAGCGCGCCGGCCTCGAACGCCGCGCCGCCCTGGTCGAGCGGCTGTACGCCGAGCATCCGGATTCGGATGTGATGGTGCTGCAGTGAGCGATGCGAACTTAACTCTCCGTCATTCCGGGGCGCGCGCAGCGCGAACCCGGAATCTCGAGATTCCGGGTTCTCGCCTGCCGGCGAGCCCCGGAATGACGGTGAAGTCATTCAAGACCAACACCTAACAACAACGAGACGGGTCCATGAATTTCGATTTCTCCGACGACCAGAAGCAACTGCGCGATCAGGCGCGGCGGTTTCTTGCCGAGAAGTGCTCGCCGAAGGCGGTGCGTGCCGTGCTCGAAGGCAAGGCCGACTATGACCGCGAGCTATGGAAGGGCCTCGCCGAGATGGGCTTTCTCGGCGTCGCGATTCCCGAGGAATACGGCGGGACCGGTGCGGGCCATCTCGAGCTCTGCGTGATCGCCGAGGAGCTCGGCCGCGCCCTGGCGCCGGTGCCGTTCTCCTCGACCGTGTATCTCGCCGCTGAGGCGCTGCTGCTGGCGGGTTCGGAAGAGCAGAAGCAGAAGTGGCTGCCGAAGATCTCGTCGGGCGAGGCGATCGGCACGCTGGCGCTGTTCGAAGGCACCGGCAATCCGTCACCGGCCGCCGTCAAGCTCGCGGTGTCGAACGGCACGCTCAGCGGCACCAAGAAGCCCGTCGCCGATGGCGCGATCGCCGACTTCGCGATCGTCGCGGCGCGTACCGGCAACAGCGGCCGCGACACCGACGTCTCGCTGTTTCTGGTCGATCTGAAGGCCGGCGGCGTCACCGCCAAGGCATTGCAGAACGTCGATCCGTCGCGGCAGCAGGCCGAGCTGACGTTTGCCGGCGCCAAGGCCGAGCCGCTCGGTGCGGCCAATGAAGGCTGGAGCATCCTGTCGCGCGTGATGGACCGCGCCGCGGTGCTGGTCGCGTTCGAGCAGGTCGGCGGCGCCGACCGCGCGCTGGAGATGGGCCGCGACTACGCGCTCGACCGCATCGCCTTCGGCCGGCAGATCGGCTCGTTCCAGGCGATCAAGCACATTCTCGCCGACATGTACGTCTCGGCGACGCTGGCGCGTTCGAACTCGTACTACGGTGCGTGGGCGCTCTCGACCGATGCGGCCGAGCTGTCGGAGGCTGCGGCCTCGGCGCGGATCAGCGCCACCCAGGCGTTCCAGCACTGCGCCAAGCAGAACATCCAGGTGCACGGCGGCATGGGCTTCACCTGGGAGTTCGACTGCCATCTGTACTATCGCCGCGCCAACGCGCTGGCGCTCAGCCTCGGCAGCCAATCGTATTGGGAAGATCAGCTGATTGACCGGATGCGCCAGAAGAACGCGGCGTAACGCGCGACGGTGAATGCCCAACCGTCATTGCGAGCGCAGCGAAGCAATCCAGAGGCTCCGTGCACTGAGCTGGATTGCTTCGTCGCTTCGCTCCTCGCAATGACGGAGAAATTGAATGCATCGATAGCAGGTGTGCCATGAACTTCGACGATACCCCGCAGGAAGCCGAATTCCGCGCCAAGGCGCGTGCCTGGATCGACGCCAACGCGCCGAAGCAATACGAGGACGAGCTGCGCAAGGCGTCGCTCGGCCGTGTCGTGCTGAAGGGCGCCAATATTCTCGAGGTCGCCAAGGCCTGGCAGAAGAAGAAGGCCGATGCCGGCTGGGCCGTTCCGCATTGGCCGAAGGAATATGGCGGCCGCGGCGCGTCGCCGATCGAGCGCGTGATCTGGCAGCAGGAAGAAGGCGTGTTCGGCAAGCTGACGGCGATGTTCATCATCGGCCAGGGCATGTGCGGCCCGACCATGATGGCCTACGCCTCGGAAGAACAGAAGCGGCACTACCTGCCGCCGCTCGGCTCCGGCGAGAAGGTCTGGTGCCAGTTGTTCTCCGAACCGGCCGGCGGCTCCGACGTCGCGGGTCTCCGCACGCGCGCCGAGAAGGATGGCGACGACTGGATCATCAACGGCCAGAAGATCTGGACCTCCGGCGCGCACTACTCGGACTACGGCATCCTGATCACCCGCACCGACCCGACCGTGCCCAAGCACAAGGGTCTGACGATGTTCTTCCTCGACATGAAGAGCCCCGGCGTCGAGGTGCGGCCGATCAAGCAGGCCAACGGCAATTCCGACTTCAACGAGGTGTACTTCACCAACGTGCGGATTCCGGACAGCCAGCGCCTCGGCGCGGTCGGCGACGGCTGGAACGTATCGCTGACGACGCTGATGAACGAGCGGATGTCGATCGGCGCCAACGTCGCGACCGGCTTCCCGGAGCTGTTCGACTATTGCTCGTCGCTGACGCTCGACGGTGCGCCGGCGCTCGACGATCGCGCGGTGCGCAGCAAGCTCGCGAACTGGGCGGTGAAGGCCAGCGGCCTGCGCTACACCTCGTTCCGCTCGATCTCGGCGCTGTCGAAAGGCCAGCGCCCGGGGCCGGAGAACTCGATCGGCAAGCTGGTCGCCGGCAGCATGATCCAGGAAGTCGCGATGTACGCGCTCGATCTGCAGGGCGCCGCCGGCGTGCTGAGCGGGCCGGAGGACGCCGAAGTCGCCGGCCGTTTCCAGGCGATGCTGCTGCGTTCGCCGGCGACCCGCGTCGAAGGCGGCACCGACGAGATCCTGCGCAACATCATCGCCGAACGCGTGCTCGGCCTGCCCGGTGACATCCGCGTCGACAAGGACGTGCCGTTCAACCAGATCCCGACGCGGGGGCGGGCTTAGTCCGCCTCACGCACGAACCTCATCCTGAGGAGCCCGGCGCAGCCGGGCGTCTCGAAGGATGAGATGAAGATGAACAACTCATGGTTCGAGACGCGCGCGATGCGCGCTCCTCACCACGAGGGTAGTGCCGATTGAGAGGACTAGACCATGAATTTCGACGATACCCCGCAGGAAGCCGAGTTTCGCGCTCACGCTCGCGCGTGGATCGATGCCAACGCGCCGAAGCAGTACGAACAGGAACTGACGAAGTCAGGTCTCGGCCGCATCAGCCTGAAGAACGCCGACATCGTCGAGGTCGGCAAGGCGTGGCAGAAGAAGAAGGCCGAAGGGGGCTGGGCCTGTCTGACCTGGCCGAGCGAATATGGCGGCCGCGGCGCCACGCCGATCGAGAAGGTGATCTGGCAGCAGGAAGAGGGCGTTTACGGCAAGCTCACCCAGCCGTTCCAGATCGGCGAGGGCATGTGCGGCCCGACCGTGATGGCCTATGGCAGCGAGGACGACAAACGCAAGTACTTGCCGAAACTGGCGTCGGGCGAGAACATCTGGTGCCAGTTGTTCTCCGAGCCGGCCGGCGGCTCCGACGTCGCGGGTCTGCGCACCCGCGCCGAGAAGGATGGCGACGACTGGATCATCAACGGCCAGAAGATCTGGACATCGGGCGCGCACTACTCCGATTACGGCCTGCTGATCACCCGCACCGACCCGAATGTGCCCAAGCACAAGGGCCTCACCATGTTCTTCCTGGACATGAAGAGCCCCGGCGTCGAGGTGAAGCCGATCAAGCAGGCCAACGGCATGCAGGAATTCAACGAGGTGTTCTTCACCAACGTGCGAATTCCGGACAGCCAGCGCCTCGGCGCCGTCGGCGACGGCTGGAACGTCTCGCTGACCACGCTGATGAACGAGCGGATGTCGATCGGCGCGCGGCTCGCGACCGGCTTCCCGGAGATCTTTGCGTTCTGCAACGATCTGGCCACCGACAACGGCCCCGCGATTAATGATCCGGCGGTGCGCAGCAAGCTGGCGAACTGGGCAGTCAAGGCCAGCGGCCTGAAGTACACGTCGTATCGCTCGATCTCGGCGCTGTCGAAAGGCGAGCGACCCGGGCCGGAGAATTCGATCGGCAAGCTGGTCGCCGGTCCGATGCTGCAGGACATCGCTGCCTTTGCGATGGATCTGGAAGGCGCCGCGGGCGTGTTCACCGATTCGGCCGATGCCGAAGCCGGCGGCAGCTTCCAGGCGATGCTGCTGGGTTCGCCGTCGATGCGCATTGCGGGGGGCACCGACGAGATCCTGCGCAACATCATCGCCGAACGCGTGCTCGGCCTGCCCGGCGACATCCGGGTCGACAAGGACGTGCCGTTCAACAAGATTCCGACCAAGGGGCGGTGAAGCAATCATGAACCACGGCTGTCATTCCGGGGCGCGAGCAAAGCTCGCGAACCCGGAATCCCGAAGTTGGTCGATTGCCGGCGCCAAAGCGCGTTCAGATTCCGGGTTCGCTCACTGTCGTGAGCGCCCCGGAATGACGACCATCGAGCAATGAGGCCATCATGACCGACGCTGCCGCGACCACCGCCCCGATCGACGTCCTCGAAGACCTGATGGCCGCCCGGTTCTCGTGCCGGGCGTTCAAGCCCGATCCGGTGCCCCGCGAGGTGATCGAGCGTATCCTCGGTGCGGCGCAGAAGACGGCGTCGTGGTGCAACAGCCAGCCGTGGCAGGTGGTGATCACCTCGGGCGAGGCGACGACGAGGTTTCGCGACGTGATCTATTCTGCGGCCGCCAGCGGTGCGCCGATGTCGGGCGATTTCGAGTTCCCACGCGAGTATCGCGGCGTCTATCTCGACCGCCGCCGCGAGAGCGGCTTCCAGCTCTACAACGCGGTCGGCATCGCCCGCGGCGACAAGGCCGCCGCCGCCCAGCAGGCGCTGCAGAATTTCAACCTGTTCGGCGCGCCGCACGCTGCGATCATCACCACCGATGAAGCGCTCGGCGTCTACGGCGCGGTCGATTGCGGCGGTTACGTCACCTCGTTCATGCTGGCCGCGCAGGCGCTCGGCGTCGCCACCGTGCCGCAGGCGGCGTTGGCGTTTCACGCCGGCGTGGTGCGCCAGCATTTCGGCCTTGGCGACGACCGCCGCGTCGTCTGCGGCATCTCGTTCGGCTATGCCGACCCGGACCACAAAGCGAACTCGTATCGCACCAACCGCGCCGCGTTGGGTGAGGTCGCGACGTTCGTAGACAAGTAACGGCCTCTCAACGAGTCATTCCGGGGCGCTCGCGTTTAGCGAGCGAACCCGGCGACTGTCTTATGTGTCAAGGGTCTTACTTTGATATGGCGTGTCGGCTTTGACGAGTGCGTTGGCTGTGACGAGCAGTTTTCGTGCGATTGCGATGAGCGCGACCTTTCCGGGTTTTCCTTGCAGGCGAAGGGCGTTGTAGTCGTCGCGGAGCTTGGGGTGGTGGCGGGCGGCGACCAGGGCGGCCATGTAGAGCGCGGCGCGAACGCAGGGACGTCCGCCGGCGATGGCGGCGCGAGGCGGCGCTGCGCCGGATTGGCTGACGTGGGCGCGAGCCCTGCGAGGCTGGCGATGGCCTTGCGATCGCGCTGGCCGAGTTCGGGGAGGTCGGTGATCAGGAGCGTAGCCACCCGTTCGCCGATGCCGGGGATTGATTTGAGGATGTGAAGGACTCGGCGGAGTTCGGCGTCGTCGCCGATGCGCCTGGCGAGTTCGGCCTCGATGGCTTGGCACTGCGCCGACAACGCGGCGATCGCGGCCCGATGACTATCGAGCAGGAGTGTGCCGCAGACCTGCTTCATCCGGGTCTTCTCCATCGCGATCATCTCGGTGAGCTGGCGGCGTCGCAGCGACAACGCCTTCAGCTCGAGTTGGGTGTCGGTGGGCAGGGGGCGCAGGGTCTCGGGCATAGTGAGAGCGAAGCGCGCAATCAGCCGCGCGTCCAGCCTGTCGGTCTTGGCGCGGCCGCCTTCGGCCTCGCGAAACGCCTTGATCCGGCGCGGATTGACGATGCCGACTTCGAAGCCGGCGACCGAAAGCGCTTTGATCAGCGGTTCGGCATAGGGACCGATCGCCTCCAGCACCACCCGCCTGACGCCGGAGCGTTCGAGGCGGGCGATGATCTCGGCGATGCCCTCGGCCAGATTAGGCATCCGGAAGGTCTGGCCCGACGGAGCCAGCGCGACATCGAGGAAACGTTGGCCGGCATCGACGCCGGCCGCAACCGTAAGCGGCAGTGCAATCGTCATGGGGATCGGTCCTGTATGCGGGCGATCACCGCAACGGCAACGCCCGTGCGACTGTTCGATCAAGCAACACCGACAGAGGCGCCCGCACCGGGTTACGGCGAGATGATCGGCCGGGAATCTACCGAGCGGCCTCCGTCGCGCTGACTATGCACCAGCACCTCGCAGATACAGGAATCTGATTTATGCACTGCGCCTGAGATTTCGGGTTCGCCGCTTCGCGGCGCCCCGGAATGACTGGCGGATAGGCATTGCGGCTTCGCGCCCCGGAATTGCTCGTTGAAGAGGGCTTCGGTCGAGCCCTCAAAACCGCGGCGCGCGTTTTTCCGCGAACGCCGCGATGCCCTCCTTGATTTCGTCGCTGCGCATCGAGGCGCGGGCGCGGGCGTCGGCGGCCTGTTCGTCGAAGGCGGCGCGGGCGAATTCGTTGATGGCGCGCTTCATGCCGGCGACAGCGTTCGGCGCGTTGCCGGCGAGCGTGGTCGCCAGCGCGTCGACCTCGCGGTCGAGCCGGTCCATCGCCACCATTTGCGTCAGATATCCGATCCGCAGCATCTCGGCGGCATCGATCCGCTGCGCGGTCAGGAACAGGCGCTTGGCGTTGTCGATGCCGAGCCGGGAGACGTAGCGCTTGATGCCGCCCGGATAGTAATGCAGCCCGAGCCGCGCCGCCGGCATGAACATCTCGGCGGTGTCGACGCCGATGCGGAAATCGCAGGCCAGTGCCAGATCGGTCGAGCCGCCATAGACCCCGCCGTTGAGCCGGCAGATCGTCGGCACCCGCAGATCCTCGAGCCGGTTGACCACGACTTCGAACGCCGAGCCCGGGGATTCGGCCTCGAGCTCGGCGGTGGCGCGCTCCGCCACCTCACCGAGATCGAACCCAGCCGAGAACGCCCGCCCGGTCCCGGTCAGCACCAGCACCCGGATCGCGGCGTCGGCGTCGATTCGTGCGAACTGATCGAGCAGGACGGCGAGATCGTCCGGCTGCAGCCGGTTGAGGTGCTTGGGACGGTTCAGCCGGATGGTGGCGCGCGGGCCGTCGATGGTCAGCACCGGCGCGCTGGCAGTGTCGCTGTCGGACATCGGTCTGGTCTCCTGATGGGAAGTGGGCGGCTGCCGGAACGGCGCCTGGCCCTGCAAGAATCGCGGACGGAGCCGCGGGGATTGGAAAATAGGCCGGGCAAACTGCCCGCCGGCCGGTCGTCCGTCAACCAGCCGGGCGGCGGGCGGGATTCGGGCGCCGCTCGCGCAATCTGCGCCGGCTGGTTTATAATTCCGTCCGCACCAGCGTGTAGGGGAGAGTTGCGGCCGGACGGCCTGCGACGCTCTCCCAGATCGCTTCCGCCGGCTTCGGCGCCTTCGATTGCAAGACAACGGTGGTCCTACATGGATATGTCTCTCATCGCCCAGAATGCCGGCATGGCGAGCAGCGTGTTCGCGACGATCTTCGTGCTCGCCACCGCCACGATGCGGACGATGATTCCACTGCGGGTGTTCGGAATCCTGACCAACCTGCTGCTCATCGCGGTGTCGATTCCGACACACAACTATCCGACGCTGGCGCTGCATGCCGTGCTGCTGCCGCTCAACGCTTGGCGGCTGCACCAGATGCTCCAGCTCGTGCGGGACGTGAAGAAATCGGTGAACAGCGACCTGTCGATGGATTGGCTCAAGCCGTTCATGACCGAGCGCAAATGCGCGGCCGGCGAGGAGCTGTTCTACAAGGACGAAAAGGCCGAGGAGATGTTCTACATCGTCAGCGGCCGGTTTCGCCTGGTCGAATCCGGGATCGAGCTGCCGGTCGGTGCGATCGTCGGCGAGCTCGGCATGCTGTCGCCGACCCACACTAGGACGCAGACGCTGGAATGCGTCGAGGCCGGCACGGTGCTCGGCGTCAGCTATCGCCAGGTCGAGGAGCTGTACGTACAGAATCCGGAATTCGGCTTCTATTTCCTGCGGCTCGCCAGCGCCCGGTTGTTCGAGAACATCGAGTCGCTGCAGGCCCGGCTCGCCGCCACCGCGCAGCCGCCGCGGCCCGACGCTGTCGGCGGCACGGCATAAGGCAGCCACATGGCCGGCTACATCGACGCACTGCGCTCGACGCTCGCCGAAGTGCTCGGCGAGAACGATCGCGTGGTGGTGCTGAATGCGCCAGCCGCCGCTTCGCCGCAGGTGGCGCGGACCCTTGAGGAGGCGGCGGAGCGGCTGGTGATCTACCAGGGCCGCCGCTACGCGCGGCTGTATCTCGATCGGATCAGCCGATTCGTCGGGCGCCGCGAGATCGATGACGCGCTGCTGCTGCGGATCGCCGAGCTGCTGGCGGTGCGGATGTCGTACGAAGATCCGATCCGGATCGCGCAGCTCACGCTGCAGGAAGCGGCGAGCGCGCCGGCCGGACGGACGGCGCAGCGCATCGAGCGCAGATGCCGATTCCGGATCGACGAAGTGGTGGCGGCGTTGCCCGTGGTGGTGGCCGATCCGACGCTAAAAATGCTGAACTATCTCGGCTGGCTGCACATGCCGGTGAAGATGCGCTTCAACGGCAGTGGATGGCTCGGCATCCGCAAGCTGCGGATCATCGCCTGGTTGCGGCGCTGGCGTTTGCTTTCGATTCGCTACGCCAGCGAACGGAAGTGGGTCGAGCGCTGGCTGCACATGATCGACCGCAGCCTCGCGATCCGTCCGGAAGCGGTCGGGGCGGTGGTGGAAACCGCCACCATGGTGCGCGGTTATGGCGATGGCTATCGCTTCGGCATGGCGGACTGGACACTGCTCGTCGACGCCCTGATCAAGCCGGCGGTGAACGGCACCTTGCCGCTGCCAGATCTGTCGCAGGCGATCGCGGAGGCGCGTGCTGCGGCGCTGCCGGAGCGCAAGCAGACCAGTCTGAGGGGCGCGATCGAATCGATCCGGGCGCGGTGCTGTACCGTCCCGATGCGAGCCGCCGCGTCGTGATGATCGTCCGTCTTTTCGATCGTGCGAGCCGGCGACTGCCTGCGCCCGCTGCGGGGCCACGGAAATCGCACAGGCCCGGCAACGTCCGGCGGCCGCCACGTGCATTCCTCAATCAGAAGTGTCATAAAACGGCGCTGGCCGATCCCGGCCGGCTGCGATGCGAAGCCTCCGTGCGGGACGGCGGACGATCGAACGGCCGTAAACCGGCCGTCGCCGCCGTCGGCCTGCGGCGAGCCCAAGCGAAGGTGCGAGCTTGATCCTTCCCGATTTGTCGTCGTCGATTGCAGTCGGAGCGCTGATCTATTGGATGCTGCTGCTCACCGTCAAACACGTGTTCGCGGACTTCATCTTCCAGAACAAGTGGATGGCGGCGGGCAAGGATGCCAAGACCGGCTGGGCGCTGCCGCTGCTCGCGCATTGCAGCGTGCATCTGGTGATGACGACGCTGCTGATGCTGATCCTGGCACCGCGGTTCTGGTACATCGGCCCGATCGACTTCGCGATCCATCTGGCGATCGATCGCGCCAAGGGCTTCATCGTCGCCACTTACGACGTCACCAATCAGGACCGCTGGTTCTGGTGGCTGATCGGTACCGATCAGGCGTTGCACCATCTGACCGGCTTCGGTCTGGCGATCATCCTGGCCACCAACGCATAGGGCGCTGCAGCCGACGGGCCACCGGGGCGCGTGGTTTCGCGTCGAAGCAGGCGGCGCGGCGTCTCGGTCGCTGCTGGAACCTGTGGTATAATTAGTTCTGTTTTTCGCAGCGCCGGGCACGAAATAGTGACGACGTCGGCACTTCGGCGCCGCTCGGAGCCCGAGCCACGTAGTTCTACGTGGCGCGGCATTAACCGCTGCATGACTTGCGATCGATTAGCATTGTGGCGATCAGCAGCACGCTGCTGACCGCGCGGAAACCGTGGCGGAGGAAACACCGAGTCCGAGTATCATGCTGCGTCATCTCGAATCTCAGCTCGATTTCATCTACTTTTTCTACGGGCTGGCGTTCATCCTGCTCGGCGTATTGTGTCTCGCGATCGCTAGCCGACGCGAGCAGGAGCACCGGGCGGTCGTCCGTCTGACCCGTCTGACAGGGCTGTTCGGCTGCGTCCACGGGGCGAGCGAATGGCTCGACATGATCGCGCTGATCGTCGGGGACTCGGCGGAATTCGCCATTGCGCGCGCCGCGGTGTCGACACTGTCGTTCGTGTTGCTGGCGGAGGCGGGCCGACAGGGCGGATTGTCGCGCGGCATTCCGATGCCCGGGCCGTGGATCTTCGGCGCGATCGTGCTGGTGATCGGCGTGATCGGTGCGGTCGACGGAGTGCCCTCGGCCGACGCGATGGCGCGCTATCTACTGGCTGCTCCCGGTGCGGTGCTGGTCGGATTCACCCTGTTTGCCCGCCGGACCGACTACGCGGAAGCGATACGGCCGCTGATCATCGCGGTGGCGGCCGGATTCGGCTGCTACGCAGTGGCGGCGGGCGTGATCGTCGAGCCGGCGCCGTTCTGGCCCGCCGACGTCGTCAACCAGGACGCGTTCCAGCAGCTCACCGGAGTTCCGATCCAGCTCGTGCGCGGACTGATCGCGGCGATCTTGGCGGTGCTGACCTGGGCGGCGTGGGGCCGCCGGGTGATGGAGCGGTTTGCCTATCCGGACTATTCCGTCCACCTGAAGCGGCAGTTTCTCGGGGTGGTGACGATACTGCTGGTGATTCTGCTGCTGGGCTGGGCGCTGACCAACCGGCTCGGCGAGATCTACCGCGAAGGCGCCGAGGCCGAAGGTAACGGCGACGCGGCGCTGCTGGTGAGCGGCTTCGAACGCGAGATCGCGATGGCCGATGCGGTGGTGAGGGAACTCGCCACGTCGCCGACGATACTGCCGCTGCTCGGCGGCAGCGACGCCGCCAGCCTCGGCACCGCCCGATCGGTGCTGCAGCTCGAAGCTGGTGTGGTCGATGCGATCCGCAGCCTCGTGGTCGATCGTGGCGGGCAGATCGTCGGATCGTCTGATCCGTCCGATCGGAACTGGCTGGGGCAGCCGAACCTGCAGGCGGTCGATTGGTTCGAGAAGGCGATCGCCGGCCGGCCGGTTCGCGAGTTTCGCGTCGATCCCCCGCAGCGGCTCAGGACGTATCTGACGGCCGCGCCCGTCCGCGGCGCCGATGGCACTATTCAGGGCGTTGCGGCGCTGGAGATTTCGCTTGAAAGCCTGGCCGCAGTGATGAGCCGGTTCAATCGGGCGTTCTTCGTCGTCGATCCCCGCGGGCTGGTGATCATCACCAACCGACCGGACGAATGGCTGAGGACTTTGTGGCCCAGGCCGGATATGCCGCGGCTGCAACTCGCCGAACAGCTCGGCGCGCCGGCGCGGCCGCAGATGTTGAAACGCGAGGTTTTCGGCCAAGGCTGGGCGGAGTTTGGCGGCCGGCGCAGTTACGTGGTCCGCCAGCCGATCGGCAGCTCCGGCGTATCGCTGGTGCTGGCGCTTCCGGTAAAGGACATCTTCGCGAGCAGGCTGCTCGGTATCGTCATCACCTTGCAGGTGGTGATCGCCGCGCTGTTCTATTTCTTCGGCCTGGATCGCGGGGCGCGGGACCGCGTGCAGCGTCAGCTTCGGGAGGAACTGCAGGACCGAACCAGAGATCTGGCGCGCCAGGCCACGACCGATGCTCTGACCGGGCTGCACAACCGCTCGAAGTTCAACATGCGGCTGGACGAGGAACTGGCGCGCTCGCAGCGAACCGGCCGGCCGTTCTCGCTGATTATCTTCGACATCGATTACTTCAAGGAAGTCAACGACGTCTATGGTCACCCGATGGGCGATCAGGTGCTGATCCGGTTGTCGCAGACGGTGGCGGCGAGTGTCCGCCGCGCCGATCTGCTGGCGCGCTGGGGTGGTGAGGAATTCGCGGTGCTGCTCGCCGACACCGATGCGGCGGCGGCGGCCGAAACTGCCAAGAAGCTGCGGCTGCTGGTCGCGCACACCATCTTCGAGCAGGTCGGCAGCATTACGGCGAGCTTCGGAGTCGCTCAGTTCATGCCGGGTGACAACGCCGAAACCCTCCTGGCCCGTGCCGACAACGCGCTGTATCGCGCCAAACTCAACGGCCGGAACCGGGTCGAGATCAGTCTGCCGACGATTGAAGCCGCGGAACTGTCGCCGACGACATAGCGGCGACATGCCACGACATACAGCAGCCTTGCCACGTGCCCGATAAAAGCCTGCTGTCAGAAGCCGGTGTGCGCCGACGAGCTACGTCGACAACGGCCGCATACCGACGGCGCGCGCGCTTGCCGTCGGCATCGCCGTGTCGATCTGAGGTCGCGCGACGGCTCGTGCGATGGGCGCCTCTCGGTGGCGGAAGCGGCCGGCCTCAGGCGCTCAGCCGCGTGTCCGGCTCGGTCGCCGGACTTTCTGGTGGCTGCTCCTGGCGGTTCAGATGGGGCGCCAGCCGGGCATTGGTTTTCATGAATTGCTGCTGCCAGGCCATGCCGTCTTCCAGCACCCGCGCCATCGCGCCGCCGAGCCAATCCTGGTATTCGCGGAACGCATCGAGCGGCGTCGCTGCTTCGCCCATCCGCCGGGCCGTCTCCAGCGCGGCGCGAGTTCCAATTCGCCGGCGCTCGAACCAGCCGTCTGCGAATTCCTTCATGTTGTCGAGGACGGTCGCCTCGCTCTCCCAGAACTTGATCCCCACCGGTGCGTAAGTCTTGGCTGCGGGCTGCAACAGATTGGGGAACAACGTGACCGGATCAGTCATGCGTACTCTCCATCTTGCAAGATGAACTTACTGAACAGCGTTCTGCTGAGCAGCGACGCATACTTGACCGATTGTGCGTCGGCGTCACGACGAAAACGATCGCCGTCGCAATTCGTGATCGCCGAAGAGTTCCATGCGCCGCACGCAATGGCCAGTAGTGGTATCAGGTTGTGTAGTTAAGAGCTCATTAACAAACTCGGACGCATCCTAGTGATCCGCAACCTGTTCGGGAGAACGCCGATGTGGTCCAGCCGTGAAGCTTTCGAGAACGACGCTTGCCCGGTCCGCGAGGAACTGCTGGGTCAGATGTATCGCGCCAACGAGAACGGATTGTCGCAGCTAGTCGACAGCGTGTCGGGCGATGTCCGGGCGATGCTGGCGCTGTTCTGTTATCGCCGCGCGCATTTGCAACCACTGGCGCTCGCCGTAGCGGCGAGCTGCGACGAGCGGGATCTGGTCGTGGCCGGAGGCCGCGCCGGTTCCGTGCTGTACGCGCTGGCCCACGAGCGGCGGGCGCCGAGCGTCAGCAGCTATTCCCAGCGCAAGGCGATCACGCTGTCGACCGCGCCGCTGGCCAGCTTCGCGCCGCTCGATCAGGAGTCCGAGCAGGAACTCGACGACGAGCCGGCGCCCGACACCACCAACTGATCGGTCAGGTCGTCTGCGAACCCGGAAGCGGCGCTAGGCGGAACTTGCGCCGCGCCATCAGGCATTCCGGATCGCCAGGCTGGCAGTCGCGGCATACTTCGGGGCGCAGCGCATAGATCGTGCAGGCCGTCGTCTGGCCGATCGTCCCAGCGAGCGCTCCGCAGCGGTCGTTGTCGCAGCGCATTCCCGACAGCCGCGCATTGACTAACGCCGCCGGAATCGCATCCAGCGCGGCGTCGTCCTCGATCGTGAAGCGCGGCCAGTTCTCCGAATAGCCGCAGCACGCGCCGCAGCTCTGGCACGGGTTGGCGGCGTCGATCGGGGCGAGAGCGATCATCGGCTCTCTGTATCCTGAAGCGGCCGCCGGCGAAACCGGCCGACGCGCGTCGACGCGCGAATTCTCCGGTTATTCCCGCGCCTTCGTGGCCGCGGCGAGCAGTGCCTCCAGTTCGGCGATCCGGATGTCGCGCGTCGTGATCGCCGCGGCGACGTCGGCGGCATCGAATTTCTGCGGGATGTGCTGCGGGCAGTTGCTGTCCCACGCCGCCACTTCGAACAGAATCGCCTGTTCGGGCCGCGCCTTGTAGCCCTTCGGCATCAGCCGGGCGATCAGCTCCGGATCGTCTTCGATCACGTGGGCGCGGCCCCAGATCTTGATGCGGCGGCGGTGCGCATAGTCGATCACGAACAGATAGGCCTTCGGATTCTCGGCCAGATTGCCCTGGGTGATGAACTGCTGATTGCCCTTGAAGTCGGCGAACCCGAGGGTGTGGGCGTCGAGCACATGGAGGAAGCCCGCCGGGCCGCCGCGATGCTGGATATAGGGCTGCCCGTCGGCGCTCGCGGTGGCGAGCAGCACGCTGGTCTGGGCGCCGAGGAAAGCGGCGAGGTTGTCGTCGATCGTGGTTGCCCAGCCGCCGTTGCGTTCGACGCGGGCGTAGGACTCGCGCGATCCCTTGCGCGCTTGGATCGCCTTGACGGCGGGGGTGAAGGCGATGTCGCTGGAAACCTGCTGGGCTTCGGTCATGAGACCCTCCTGCTCGATGGCTTCCCGACAGATCGTCCCTTCCTCCGTGCAGAACAATCAGTTGATTTGACACTTCATTGTTGCGTGATTTGAAATAGTGCTATGGATCGTCTCGACACCATGAGCGCCTTCGTCGCCGTCGCCGAGCTGCAGGGTTTTGCGCCCGCGGCGCGCAAGCTCGGGATGTCGCCGTCGGCGGTGACCCGGCTGGTCGCGACGCTGGAACAACGGCTCGGCACCCGGCTGCTGCAGCGAACCACGCGCTCGGTGGCTCTCACCGACACCGGCGCGCGCTATCTGGAGCGGGTGCGGCGGATTCTCGCCGATCTCGAAGAGGCCGACGCGTCGGCTGCGGCCGCGCGGGTCACGCCGTCCGGCCGGCTGGTGGTGTCGGCGCCGGTCGGCTTCGGCCGGCGCTATGTGGCGCCGCTGCTGTCGGATTATCTGTGGCGCTATCCGGAGGTGACCGGCGAGTTGCGGCTGTCGGACCTGATGATCAATCTGGTCGAGGACGGCGTCGATTGCGCGGTCCGGATCGGGCATCTGTCGGATTCCAGTCTGGTGGCGCGGCAACTCGGCGCGATGCGGCGGATCGTGGTGGCGTCGCCGGACTATCTGGCGGCGCGCGGCGTGCCAGCGACCCCGGCCGAGATCGCGGCCCACGACGTCGTGCATTTCGGCCAGAGCGGCGCGCCGGTGGATTGGCGCTTCATCGTCGAGGGCCGTGACGTCCGGGTGCCGTGCGCGCCGCGCCTCGTCAGCAACGTCGCCGATGTCGCGATTCTGCATGCCGAGCGCGGCGGCGGCCTCGCGCGCGTACTGGCCTATCAGGCCGCCGACGCGATCGCGGCGGGGAGGCTGCAGATCGTGCTCGCCGACTACGAGGTGCCGCCGCTGCCGATCGCGATGGTGTATCCGACCGCACGGCTGCTCTCCGCCAAGGTGCGCGCCTTCATCGATCTTGCGGTGGAGACGGCGGACTGGCAGTTCGGCGGCAATGTGAAGGGGAGCAGCGCGTGATGGCGGATCTGTTCGACAGTCTCGATCTGCCGCTGCCGCGCCGCGAGGACATCGCGCTCGGCGCTGCGCTGCTGCGCGGCTTTGCCCGCGAGACCGAGCATGACTTGCTCGCGGCGATCGACGGCGTCGTCACCCGCGCGCCGTTCCGCCACATGATGACGCCGGGCGGCCACACCATGAGCGTGGCAATGACGAGCTGCGGCAGTGCCGGCTGGGTCACCGACCGCCGCGGCTATCGCTATTCGCCGACCGATCCGGACAGCGCGGCGCCGTGGCCGGAGATGCCCGCGGTGCTGCGCGATCTGGCGCAGCGCGCCGCCGCCGAGGCCGGCTTTGCCGGCTTCGATCCCGACGCCTGCCTGATCAACCGCTATGTCCCCGGCGCCAGGATGGCGCTGCACCAGGACAAGGACGAGGCCGACTTCTCGGCACCGATCGTGTCGGTGTCGCTCGGCCTGCCGGCGACCTTCCAGTTCGGCGCAATGAACCGCCGCGACAAGCCGAGGAACTACCAATTGCGGCACGGGGACGTGCTGGTGTGGGGCGGGCCGTCGCGGCTGGTGTATCATGGCGTGCTGACGCTGAAGGACGGTGAGCATCCGCTGCTCGGCCGGCAGAGGATCAATCTCACTTTCCGCAAGGCGCTGTAAGCGCGCTCAACCCTTCGGCCGCTTGTCGAACACCCGCCGGGCCTTGCCGAGCGAGCGCTCCAGCGTGTCGGGCGGCACGACTTTGATCGTGGTCGAAATCCCTATGGTGTTCTTGATGTAGGCGGCGACGCGTTCGGCGTGCGGTACCAACCCGGCGCCGTCCCAGCTCTCGGGCCGCGCCTCGGCCAGCACCGTCATCTCGTCCATCCGGCCCTCGCGGGTCAGCTCGATGATGAAGTGCCCGCCGCACCAGTCGGTGGCGAGCAGCACTTCCTCGATCTGGGTCGGAAACACGTTGACGCCGCGCAGGATGATCATGTCGTCGGAGCGGCCGGTGATCTTCTCCATCCGCCGCATCCCCGGCCGCGCGGTGCCGGGCAGCAGGCGCGTCAGGTCGCGGGTGCGATAGCGGACGACCGGGAAGGCTTCCTTGGTGAGCGAGGTGAACACCAGTTCGCCCTTCTCGCCGTCGGGCAGCACCTCGCCGGTCTCCGGATCGATCACTTCCGGATAGAAATGATCCTCCCAGATGTGCAGGCCGTCCTTGGTCTCGACGCATTCCTGAGCGACGCCGGGGCCGATCACTTCCGACAGGCCGTAGATGTCGGTGGCGTCCATGTCGAACGCCTGCTCGATCTCGGCGCGCATCGCGTTGGTCCAGGGCTCGGCGCCGAACACGCCGTATTTCAGCGAGGACGCCCGCGGGTCGAGGCCCTGGCGCTTGAACTCGTCGAGGATCGCCAGCATGTAGCTCGGCGTCACGGTGATGATATCGGGCCGGAAGTCGTTGATCAGCTGCACCTGCCGCTCGGTCATGCCACCGGAGACCGGGACTACGGTGCAGCCGAGCTTCTCGCCGCCGTAATGCGCGCCGAGCCCGCCGGTGAACAGGCCGTAACCGTAGGAATTATGGATGATCATGCCGCGCCGCGCCCCGGCGGCGCGCAGCGACCGCGCCATCACGGTCGCCCAGGTGTCGATGTCGTTCGCGGTGTAGCCGACCACGATCGGCTTGCCGGTGGTGCCGGACGAGGCGTGGACCCGCACAAGATGTTCGCGCGGCACCGCTAACATTGCGAACGGGTAGTTGTCGCGGAGATCGGTCTTCACCGTGAACGGAAACTTCGACAGATCGGAGAGCTGGCGGAAGTCCGACGGATGCACGCCCTTGGCGTCGAACGCGGCCTTGTAATGCGCGACGTTGTCGTAGGCGTGCTTCAGCGACCACGCCAGCCGCTTGGTCTGCAGCGCGACGATTTCGTCGCGCGAGGCGCGCTCGGCGTCGTCGAGTTCGGGATTGTAAGTGCCGGGCTTGATCTGGTGCACGGTCGCGGCCATCGCCGTCTCCTCCCTCAACGTTGCTCTGGTTGTTGCGGCGGCACCAGCTCGCCGCCGATCGCGCGCGAATGGCCGCGGAATTCGGCGATCACCATCGATCCCGAAGTAACGCGGACGTCGTAGATGCCGCTGCGGCCGGATCGTGAGACTTCGCGCGCGCTCGCCACCAGCCGGGCGCCGAGCTTGCCGGGGCGGATGAAGCTGATCGCGCCCTGCGCCGCGACGGTCGAGTCGTTGTAGGAATTGCAGGCATAGGCGAAGGCGCTGTCCGCCAGCGTGAAGATGAAGCCGCCATGGGCGATGCCGTGGCCGTTGACCATCTCGGTGGTCACCGTCATCGCCAGCGTGGCGAAGCCGGCGCCGATCTCGACGATCTCCATGCCGAGCCCCTTGCTGGCGTGATCGTTGGCCCACATCGCGTCGGCGCAGGCCCGCGCCAGTTCGTCGGGAGACAGCTCGTCCTGCACGGTCACGACGCCCTCCCGGTGAAGTTCGGTGCGCGCTTGGCGATGAAGGCGTCGACGCCTTCGGCATAGTCCGGCGTGCGGCCGGCCTTCCGTTGCAGGTCGCGTTCGAGATCGAGCTGGGCGTCGAGCGTGTTGGTGGCCGCCGCCGCGAGCGCCTGCTTGATCAGCGCCAGCCCCTGCGTCGGCTGGGTGGCGAGATGCGCGGTGAGCTTTTCGGCTTCGGTGCGGAGCTGATCGTCGTCGACCGCCCGCCAGATCAAGCCCCAGTCCGCGGCGGTCTCGGCGCCGATCGGTTCGGCCAGCATCGCCAGAGCCCGGGCGCGGGCGTCGCCGATCAGCCGCGGCAGAAACCAGGTGCCGCCGGAATCCGGCACCAGCCCGATTTTGGCGAACGACTGGATGAACTTGGTCGAGCGCGCCGCCAGCACGATGTCGCAGCTAAGCGCGATATTGGCGCCGGCGCCGGCCGCGATGCCGTTGACCGCGCACACCACCGGCTTGTCCAGCGCGCGGATGCGCCGCACCAGCGGATTGTAGAACTCGTCGATGGTGACGCCGAGATCGGGCGCAGCGCCGTCCGTCACCGCGACGTCGGCGAGATCCTGCCCGGCGCAGAAGCCGCGCCCGGCGCCGGTCAGCAGCACCGCGCGGCAGGCCGGATCGCACGCCGCGTCGAGCGCTGTAGCCAGCGCGCCGTGCATCGCCGCGTTGAACGAATTCAGCCGGTCCGGCCGGTTCAGCGTGATCACGCGCCACGCTCCCCGATCGTCGATCAGGACCTCGTCCACGTCTCTCTCCCTCACCGTATCGGGCTTTTCAAAAGCCTCTTGAATTGAACGATCGGTCAGTCAATTATTAGCCCAAGCCAACATCGTGTCAACGGCCGGCGTGGACGTCAAACCGCGCCGCGAACCGCGGGCCGCCATCGGGAGGACGCCATGACCATCACCCTGCAAAGCCTCGCCTGCGACCGCTGGGTGACGCCGGAGAGCGGCCTGGTCGAGATCGCCAGCGCGATCGACGGCCGCGCGGTGGCGCGCACCTCCAGTGCGGGGCTGGACGTCAAGGCGATGGTCGATCACGCCCGCAACGTCGGCGGGCCGAACCTGCGCAAGCAGTCGTTTCACCAGCGCGCCGACATGTTGAAAGCGCTCGGTGCTTACCTGACCGAGCGCAAGGAGCAGCTTTACGCGCTCGCCGCCGACACCGGCGCCAACCGCCGCGACAACGCCATCGATATCGACGGCGGCCTGGTGACGCTGGCGGCGTTCGCCTCGCGTGGCCGCCGCGAACTGCCGGACACGCCGTTCATCACCGAGGGCGAAGTCGAGGGGCTGAGCAAGCGCGGCAGTTTCGTCGGCCAGCACATCCTCACGCCGCGCCGCGGCGTCGCGGTGCACATCAACGCCTTCAACTTCCCGTGTTGGGGCCTCCTGGAAAAGCTGGCGCCGGCACTGCTGGCCGGGGTGCCGGTGATCGCCAAGCCGGCGACCGCGACCGCCTACGTCGCCGAAGCGCTGGTGAAGCTGATCGACGAGTCCAAGCTGCTGCCGCAAGGCGCGCTGCAACTGATCTGCGGCGGCACCGGCGATCTGTTCGATCACCTGAGCGGTCAGGACGTGATCGCTTTCACCGGCTCGCTGGAAACCTCCGAGAAGCTGCAGGCGCATCCCAACGTCGCCCGCCACGCCATCCGCTTCATCGCCGAACGCGACTCGCTCAACGCCGCGATCCTCGGACCGGACGTCACGCCGGACGCGCCGGAGTTCGATTTGTTCGTCCGTGAGATCGTGCGCGAGATGACCGCCAAGGCCGGGCAGAAATGCACCGCGATCCGCCGCGTGCTGGTGCCACGCGCGCTGGAGGCTGCGGTGATCGAGGCGCTGAAAGCCAAGCTCGCCGAGGTCAGGCTCGGCGATCCGCGCAGCGACGACAAGGCCATGGGCCCCTTGGTCAGTCGCGGCCAGCGCGAGGCGGTGCGCGCTGCGATCGCGACGCTGCAGGGCGAAGCCGAGATCATGTTCGGCGATCCCAACGCCTGCGCCGGCGACGGCATCGATGTCGAGGCCGGCGCGTACATCGCGCCGGTGCTGCTCCGCGCGCGCGATCCGATGCAAGCCAAGCACGTTCACGCCACCGAGGCGTTCGGCCCGGTCGCCACCGTGCTGGCCTATGACGATGTCGACCAGGCGATCGAGTTGGTCCGCCGCGCCGAGGGCAGCCTGGTGGCGTCGCTGTTTACTTATGACGACGCGGTCGCCGAGCAGATGATCCTCGGTCTGGCGCCGTTCCACGGCCGGCTCTTGATCGTCGATCGCGACGATGCCGCGGAATCCACCGGCCACGGCACGCCGCTGCCGGCGCTGCTGCACGGCGGTCCGGGCCGCGCCGGTGGCGGCGAAGAACTCGGCGGCCTGCGTAGCGTGTATCACTACATGCAGCGCACCGCGATCCAGGCGTCGCCGCGGCGGCTGGCGGCACTCACCGGCACCTGGAGCCGCGGCGCGCCGGCGCCGGCCGCCGAGGTGCATCCGTTCAAGCTGAATTTCAACGAGCTCGAAATCGGCCAGAGCATCGAGACCGCGAGCCGGCCGATCACGCTGGACGACATCGAGCACTTCGCGCACTTCACCGGCGACACCTTCTACGCCCACATGGACGAAGCGGCGGCGAAGGCGAACCCGTTCTTCCCCGGCCGCGTCGCCCACGGCTATCTGATCCTGGCGTTCGCCGCCGGCCTGTTCGTCGATCCGGCGCCGGGCCCGCTGCTGGCGAATTACGGCCTCGACAATCTGCGCTTCCTGAAACCCGTCTCGCCCGACGATATCATCAAGGTGAAGCTGACGGTGAAGCAGAAATCGCCGGCGCGGCGGCCGGAATACGGCGAGGTGCGCTGGGACGTCGAGGTCGTCAACCAGAACAACGAGCCGGTGGCGCGCTACGATCTCTTGACGATGAGCGCGCGGCCGGCGGCGTAGCATCGCCGTACTGTATCGTGTCCGGCACAGGCCCGCTTATTATACCGGTTTCAAAACAGGAACCTTGCGGCGGCGGCGGCGGTTGAGGTGGCGCCAGTCGCCATGATCGAACGACGATTGGTAGCACGGCGGCCTTGGTGTTCTCGGCCGCCGCGGCGGCAGGCCTCGGATAGATAGCTCAATCCGAAGGGGAGGCGCGAGGTTCGATCACCACCGGAGAACCTGCCGATGCTGGACAAGGTGAGCGGCGCCGATCTCTCGATGCTGAGTACGCAGGCGCTCAAGACCCGGCTGCTGCAACTGGTCGAAGGCCAGGACGACAAGCGGCTGAGCGAAAAGCTGGCCCTGCTGGACGGCACGCTCGCGCCCTGTATCGACGAGCTGACGCGGCGCAATCCCTATCCGCGCGCCGAGGATCAGGTCGCGGCGGTGATCGGGGTGTGGACGCCGGTGTGGTCGACCATCCCGTTTCATCATGCGCTGCCGGGCCGGATTCCCTCGCAATCCTATCAGATATTCCGTGACCGGGGTTTCTACGCCAACGTCGCGCACCATGCGCCGGGGCATCAGAACGCGCTGCTGCACCGGCTGACGCCGCTCGGCCTCGCCTGCAATTTGATGCTGGTGCAGCGGTTCGAGGTCACAGGCGGGCGGTGGCTGATCGAGAATATCGGCATCGAGGTGGCGCGCGGCCGGCGCGACAAGGGCCTCAGCATCGACGACGCCGAGGCCTGGTTCGATGCGGTGCTGGCACAGAAAATCGATCGCTCCGACACCGCGAACGCCCCCCTCGGCACTCCCGACCTCAGCGGCCTCGACGCAGCGTCGGCGAAGCGGCTGGCGAAGTCGTTCCAGGCCAAGCCGATGATGGAGAATATCTACCTCGACGACGATCTGCGCCTGATCCGAAGCCAGCGCGAAGCCGCGCAGCGGCCGTCCTACACCATCGGCCTCCGCCTGCGCTGACGCGCCGGCCACCGGCGCCGCCTCGTCGCGCGACCGAGAGATGATCGGTCCCAACCAGCAGCGTTGCCACGTCGCAAGTCACGACGTAGTTGTCGCTCCGGGGCGCGAGCGCCAGCTCGCGAACCCGGAGCCCCTAGTTGCTTCGGCGCTCAACCACCAAGTTTGCGCCGCGCAGCGCGCCCCAGCCTCTCGCTGGGATAGCGACGGGCGTACAACTCGGACGCCGTCGGCGCCGCGAGACCGCGATAGCATAGCTGTTTGACATCGCGATCGATACGCCCAGCCTCATGCTGAGGAGCGACCGCCGCGAGCCTCGAAGCATGGGCCGCGAGTGTGTCCGCATCCTTCGAGGCGCGCCTGCGGCGCGTACATCAGGATGACGGTTGAGCGGTGCTACACGCAGGCTTATCTGCGGCGCCTGCCGATGCCGTGAGCCGCACCGCCGCGCCAGCTACTCCGCCGCCACCGCGCGCGGCCGCGTTGTCGCCAGCTTCAGCACGTCGGGATAAGACGGCGCCACGGTGACGCGGTCGATCAGGCCCTTGTCGCGCAGCAGCCGGTGCGCTTCGGGAAGATTGTAGCAGGGCAGGTACATGAACAGATGATGTTCGGCGTGGTAGTTGACCCAATATGGCGCGATCAGCGCCCGCTCCAGGGGATTGGCCAGCGTGGTGCGGGCCTGGCTGAACGGATCAGTGCCTGTCGAGGTGCAGGCGTGTTCGGCGATGTTGCGCACCCGCGTCACCAGTGGCAGCCAAGTCGCCATCGCCACCAGCCAGACGCCGACGAACCAGATGCCTGCGCCTGCCAGCCAGAACAGCGCCAGCAGCACAGCATTGGCGGCGAGGAAGCGCTGGGTGCGCGCCTTGCCGCTGGCAACGAAACTGTCGTGCTTCGGCGCGCCGCTGTCCGCCGGCGCGAACAGCGCCTTCAGCGCCGGCAGCCGCTGTTTGACGAAGGTCTGTCCGGTAAGATCGCGGATCGCCTTGCGGGCGAAGCTGTCCTTGCTGATCGGGAACGGCGCCGACAGCACCAGGTCGGGATCTTCGGGCTGCTGGGTGTATTTGTGATGCTGCAGATGATAGCGCCGATACGCCGGCAGATCGGCGCCGACCGGCACCGCGCACAGCCATTGCCCGATCGCCTCGTTGAGCTTCGGATTGCGATGCAGCCCGCCATGCGCCGCCTCGTGCATCAGGATGGCGAGGCCGAGCTGCCGCGTGCCGACGATCATCACCGCTATCAGCCAGGTCAGCGGGTTCGGCCAGATCGTCACCAGCGCGACGGCGAGAGCGATCGTTCCCCATGCATGCGCCACCAGCCACAGGCCGCGCGCCGAGCTACGATGCGTCAGCCGCGCCCATTCGTCGGCCGTGAAGATGGTCTTCGGATCGATCCGCGCCACTGCCGGCATCGCCGCCTCCCTGATTTGTTTTCGGCAGTGTCGGGGAAGCGGCCGGCAGCGTCAATCGGCGCTGCGCGTGACGATGCTGACTTCGGAGGTGAGGGTGCGATGCACCGGGCATTTGTCGGCGATCTCGATCAGCTTGGCGCGCTGCTCGGCGGAGAGGTCACCTTCGATGCCGATCACCCGCTCGATGCGGTCGAGCAGGCCGATCTTGGACTCGCATTCGGCGCAATCCTCGGCGTGGATCTTGGCGTGGCTGAGCGTCACCGTGACGCGATCGAGCGGCAGCGCCTTGCGTTCGGCATAGAGCCGCATCGTCATCGAGGTGCAGGCGCCAAGCGCGGACAGCAGCAGGTCATAGGGCCCCGGACCGCTGTCGCGACCGCCGACGCTGGCGGGTTCATCGGCCAGCAGCCGATGCGGTCCGACGCTGAGCTGCTGCTGGAACTTGCCGTCGCCGGTCTCCTGCACGGTGATGAGGCGCGGCACTTCCGGCGCGCCCGCGGTCGGGGCCGGCGGATCGGCATCGATGTAGCGCTGCGCCCAGGCGGCGATCACGCTCGCCGCATAGGTCGCGTCACGGCGATCGCTCAACAGATGGTCGGCGTGATCGAGCGAGACGAAGCTCTTCGGATGCTTCGCCGCCAGGAAGATCTTGGTGGCGTTGTCGACGCCGACGGTGTCGTCGGTCGGCGCGTGCAGGATCAGCAGCGCTCTGTGCAGCTTGCCGATCTCGGCCATCAGATTGTGCTCCGCGATGTCGTCGCGAAACGCGCGCTTGATGGTGAAGGGGCGTCCGGCGAGCGAAACTTCGACGCTGCCTTCGCTGCGGATCGCCGCGACACGATCGGCGAACAACCCGGTGACGTGCGACGGATCGGACGGCGCCGCGATGGTGGCGATCGCCCTCGCTTCAGGGATTTGTGCCGCGGCCGCCAGCACGGCGGCGCCGCCGAGGCTGTGGCCGATCAGCAGCGACGGCGCCCGATGCGCCGCGCGCAGATGATCGGCTGCCAGAACCAGATCGGCGACGTTGGACGAGAACGTCGCGTTGGCGAATTCGCCCTCGCTGGCGCCGAGCCCGGTGAAGTCGAACCGCAACACCGCGATGCCGCGCGCCGCCAGCGCCGCCGAAATCCGCCGCGCCGCGAGATTGTCTTTGCTGCAGGTGAAGCAATGCGCGAACAGCGCATAGGCGAGCGGCTGCGCATCCGGCAGATCGAGCGCCGCCGCGAGCTGATGCCCGCCGCTGCCTGGAAACTGGAAACGTTCGGTGCGCATCGGCAGACTCCCCTCGCTCGGACGTTATTGTTCAGGACTCGCTGCGCGGCGCCCGACGGACCCGCGCAACGACCCGCGGTCGCTCCGAATGCCGAATAGCCGATGCTCGCGGCCGATCTGCGGCGATGCCCAGGGATCGGGCGGTCTTTACAGGCTCGCCGGCGCCGGACGCGGGTCGATCGGGGTGGTGCCCTTCAGGCCGAGAATGTCCTCGAGCAGCGCGGCGCCGGCGAGCAGGCCGGCCTCGTTGCGCGGCTTCGCCACCATCTGCAGACCGATCGGCAGCCCCGCGGAGGTGAAGCCGCACGGCAGCGACAGCGCCGGGCAGCACACCAGCGTGATCGCATAGGCGATGCCGAGCCATTCGACGTAGTTGCCGAAAGTGTGGCCGTTGCATTCGGCGAGGTAGCGCTGCTCGACTGGGAACGCCGCGGTGATCGTCGCCGGGCACAGCAACAGGTCGTAGGTCTGGAAGAACGCGAGGGTGCGCGCCGTCATCGCCACCCGCTGCGCTTCGGCCCTGGCGAGATCGTCGACGCTGAGCTTCAGGCCCTGCTCGATGTTCCAGATCACTTCCGGCTTGAGCAGGTCGCGCTTGGTGCGCAGCAGGTCGGCCTTGCTGATCGCGAAATCGAACGCGCGCAGCGCCTGGAAGCACTCGTGCGCCTCCGACAGGTCCGGCTGCGCCTGTTCGACGATCACGCCGGCTTCGGCGAAGCGCTCGGCGGCCTTGGCGGTGATCGCGGCGACCTCCGGATCGACCGGGGTAATGCCGAGATCGGGCGAGTAGGCGACGCGCAGCGGCTTCCGCCGCGACCGCGCCGCGCTGAGGAACGAGGTCGCGGGCGAGGGGATCGACAGCGGGTCGGCGGCGTATTCGCCGCTCATCGCATCGAGCAGCAGCGCGACGTCCTCGACGTTGCGGGCCATCGGGCCCTGAACCCCGAGATTACGATCGATCTTCGCCACCGGCGTATGCGCGACCCGGCCGAAGCTCGGCCGCAGGCCGACGATGCCGCAGAAGCTCGCCGGATTGCGCAGCGAACCTCCCATGTCCGAGCCGTGGGCCAGCCATGCGGTGCCCGACGCGAGCGCCGCCGCGGCGCCGCCGGACGAGCCGGCCGCGGATCGCGACAAGTCCCACGGGTTGCGCGTCGCTCCGAACACCTCGTTGAAGGTGTTGGCGCCGGCGCCGAACTCCGGCGTGTTCGACTTGGCGTAGACCACGCCGCCATTGGCTTCGAGATGTTCGACCATCAGGTCGGAGCGGGCCGGGACGACGTCCTTGAAGATCGGCGAGCCCTGGGTGGTGAGCACGCCGGCGACCGCGGTGAGATCCTTGATCGGCACCGGCAGCCCGGCCAGCACGCCGCGCTCGGCCGGCGGCTTCTTCATCAACTCGGCGGCGTGGCCGCGGGCGCGGTCGAAACACAGCGTGGGCAGGGCGTTGACGGCGCCGTCGACTTCGGCGATCCGCGCTTCCAGCACGTCGAGCACCTCGATCGGCGTCACCTCGCCGGACTTGAGCTTGCCCACCACTGCACAAGCGGTTTCCTTTACCAGCGCCTGATCTGCCGCCACCCTGTAACTCCCCTGAGTTGATCGCGCCGGCGGTATCAGTACATCACCGTCTGCGCTTTTGGACCGGATACCAAGACTAGACGCAATGGGTACCCCGGACCGCTTCACAACCAGTCGGTCCGGGCCTTATATCGCGTCATGGGACTCTTCTCACATAACGACTCCAACGGCCACAACCTGTCCGGGTTCTGGCTGTTGTCGCGCAGATTCTGGCTGAGCGGCAAGCCGCGGGTCACCGGCCTGATCGCGGTGCTGATCGGTGTGGTGCTGGCGCAACTGCTGGTTCAGTTTTATCTCAATTTGTGGAATCGACATTTCTTCGATGCCCTCGAGCGCCGTGATGCCGGCGCGCTGTGGACGCAGACCGGCGTGTTCGTGATGCTCGCCGCCACCAGCGTGGTGGTCGCTGCGACCTCGGTGTGGGGGCGCATGACCGGTCAGCGCAAATGGCGCGAGTCGATGACCTTTGAAATCCTCGAGCGCTGGTCGCGGAAGGACCACAATGTCCCAATCGATGGTACAGATCACGGCGCGGAGAATCCGGAATATCGCCTCGCCGAAGACGTCCGGATCGCCACCGACTCCCCGGTCGACCTGATCCTGGCGTTCCTGTCCTCGGTGCTGACGGCGTTGACCTTCTTCAGCGTGCTGTGGAGCGTCGGCGGCAGCATCAATGTGGACGTGCTCGGTATCCACGCCGAGATTCCCGGTTACCTGGTGGTCGGCGTGATCGGCTATTCCAGCATCATGACGGCGCTGATGCTGTGGTTCGGCCGGCGCATGACCAGCATCAGCGAGCGGCGCAATCAGAACGAGGCGGAATTCCGGGCCGCGGCCGAGGTGATGCGCGGCGGACGTCCCGCCAGCGAAGCCGACGAGCAGGCATGGATGATGAAGCTGGCGCTACGGCTCCAGGCGGTGCTGCGGTCGTGGCGCGACCTGTGCTGGCAGCTCGTCGACATGACGCTGGTGTCGCACAGCAACTTCCTGTTCGCGCCTGTCGCGGCGTATTTTCTCTGCTTTCCGAAGTATCTGTCCGGGGCGATGACGCTCGGCGAGGTGACGCAGAGCGCCGCGGCGTTCGTCACCGTGCAGGGTGCGGTGAATTGGCTGGTCGACAATTATCAGCGGCTGGCGGATTGGCGTTCGTCCGCCAACCGAGTCGCCGCGCTGCTGGCGGCGATCGACCAGATGCCGGACCGCAATGCTGCGGAGCCGGCCGATTCGTCCCGAGAATTGGCGCCGACCTGAGCGCCACTCGTTGCTTCAGGCGGTGACGCCGCGGGCGTGCCTGATCACGTCGGCGAACCATTTGAACGACGCCTTCGGAATCCGGCGCAGCGTCGGATAGTCCACATAGACGAGGCCGAAGCGCACCCTGTAGCCTTGCTCCCACTCGAAATTGTCGAGCAGCGACCAGACCATGTAGCCGCGCACGTCGGCACCGGCGGCGATCGCCTGGTCGAGCGCGGTGATGTAGTCGCGCAGGAAGCCGATGCGGCCGGGATCGATCACGTCGCCGTTGTCGTCCGGCTTCTCGACGTTGCTGCCGTAGCCGTTCTCGGTCACGTAAACCGGCTTGCCGTAGCGGCGGCTGACCTCGATCAACGTATCCCGGAACGCATCGGGTTCGATCGTCCAGTCGATCGGTGAGCGCGCAATGCCCTCGGGCTTCGGACCCCAGCCGAGCCCGACGATCGCCTTCGGATCGGAGTTGATATAGACGGGGCTGTAGTGATTCAGCCCGAACCAGTCGAGCGGCCGGTGGATGCGTGCCATGTCGCCGGGCAGGATGTACGGCTTGATGGCGTCGCGGATCAGATCGGGATATTCGCCGCGATATTGCGGATCGGCGAAAGCGCGGTTCCAGTAGTCGCCGATCAGCTTGGCTTCGGCGACGTCTTCGGGGCGGTCGCTCGACGGATACACCGGCTGATAGTTGGTGACCAATCCGATCTGTGCGTCCGGCACCGTCTCGCGCAGCGCATCGACGGCGGCGCCGTGCGCGAGATTGACGTGATGAATCCAGCGATGCAGCTTGTCGTCGGCGCTGCGGTCGCGCGCGCCGAACGAGCGGCTGAACAGGCTGAATATGCCGGGTTCGTTGAAGGTGGCGAAGCGCTTCACGCGGCTGCCGTAGCGGTTGCCGATCACGCGGGCGTAGTCGGCGAACCATTCGACGCAGTCGCGGTTGAGCCAACCGCCGCGCTCTTCCAGCGCCTGCGGCAGATCCCAGTGATAAAGGCAGATCCACGGCTCGATGCCCGCTGCCTCGAGTGCGTCGATCAATCGGTCGTAGAATGCGAGGCCGGGCTCGTTGACGGGGCCCGTGCCTTGCGGAAACACCCGCGGCCAGGCGATCGAGAAACGGTACGCCTGAAGTCCGAGCGTCTTCATCAGCGCGACGTCTTCCTGGTAGCGATGATAGTGATCGCAGGCCACGTCGCCGGTGTCGTTGTTGGCGACATAACCGGCGCGGCAGTACACGTCCCAGATGCTCTGGCCGCGGCCGTCCTCGTTGACCGCGCCCTCGATCTGGAAGCTCGCCGTCGACACGCCCCAGACGAAGTCCCGGCCGACGTTCGACAGCGCCGGCAGGCCTGGCATCGGCTCGGTGGCGGAAGGGATGGACGACGAGGCCATGGCGAATTCTCCGATTGCAGGTGTCGTTTGATACGCCGCGCTGCCTTGGGGGGCGCTTGCGTTGAATCAAACCGCGACGTTGTGCGCCGGTTCGGTTGACGGCGTGTTGCCGTGCCGGCCGGCGGAAAGTGGCGGACCGGCACGGCGTCGTCATGGCAGCGTTGCGGCCGGCGCGGTGTCGGCGCAACGGGATGTCAGCCCGGCCAACCGGCGCTGAGGCCGCCGTCGACCGTGAAGATCGCGCCGGTGGTGTAGCCGGAGCGGTCGGATGCGAGATAGGCCATCATGTCGGCGATCTCGCGCGGCGAGGCCGGGCGGCCGAGCGGGAGATTTTTCTGCAGTTCGATGTAGCGATTCTCGTCGCCGAGTTCGGCCTTGGCGCGGCCGCGCATGCGGCCGAGATAGCGGTCGGTGCCGACCGGGCCGGGATTGATGCCGACCACGCGGATGTTGTCGGCCAGACTGCGGCCGCCGAGCGTGCGGGTGAAGGCCATCAGCGCGGCGTTGCCGGCGGAACCGCAGATGTATCCGGCGTCGAGCCGTTCGCCTGCCGCGCCGATGTCGTTGATGATGACCCCGCCGCCGCGCGTCTTCATCTGCGCATACACCAGCCGGGTCAGATCGATGAAACCGAACACTTTCAGATCCCAGGCGTGGCGCCAGGCCGCTTCGTCGATTGCGTCGATCGTGCCGCGCGGAATGTCGCCGGCATTGTTGATCAGAATGTCGATGTCGGCCGCCTGCGCGGCAAGCTGCGCCAGATCGGCTCTGTCGCGGAGATCGGTTGCATGCACCGCGACGCCGACGCCGTACTGGTCGCGCAGCCGTGCGGCGAGGGCTTCCAGCGCATCCTGGTTGCGGGCGGCGAGCCGCAGATGGCAGCCTTCCTCGGCGAAGGCTTCGGCTGCTGCGGCGCCGATGCCTTTCGACGCGCCGGTGATGAGGACGCGCTTGCCGCGCAGATGCAGGTCCATCGAGAGCCTCTTCGGCATGGTCCGGTTCGGCCGGACACCGTGGTTAGAGATAGCGTTGGCTCGCCTCCGCGGCAAAGCGGGATGGGCGTCTATCCGAACGATGCCGGAAAGTGAACGCCGCGCGTTGGTCGCTGCGTCGCGTTTCGCAATCGCGGCACGCGCTCAGTTCGCCGCGGCCTTGATGAAGGCGGGGAACTTGATCTCGGCCTTGGCCACATCGGGCGGCCACACCGCGATCTGCTTGCCGCCCTGCCACTGCAGCATCAGGCCGGTGAGCAGGCCCTTGCCGTACCGGAGGCCATGGGTGAACGGCTCGTCCTTGCCGTAGAACTGGACGCGACCGATCGTGCCCTCGTAATCGGTTTCCTCCAGCGCTTCGATCAGCTTGTCGGCATCGGTGGAGCCCGCGCGTTTGACCGCTTCGGCGATGTAGTAGACTTGGTCGTAGGCCGTATAGCCGGCAAAGGACGGATAGTTGCCGTACTTCCTCTTGAAATTTTCGGCGAACGGTACCGATTTCGGCGTTACGGCGACGCCCGGGCCCGACACGCCTTGATACAGCACTCCTTCGGACGCGTTGTCGGTGTCACCGCCGAACGTCTCGTTGGTGGCCTGGGACGCGATCCCGAACATCGGAATCGGCACCTGCTGGTTTTTCCACTGCACCGTCGGCTGCACGCCGACATGGGAAATCCCGGTGATGATCACGTCAGGCTTCGATCCCTCGATCTTGCTGAAGATCGGGGCGAAATCGGTGGTGTCGAGGGAGAACCGAATGTGATCCAGCACCTGCAGGCCGACTTTCGGCAGGCACTCCTGGTAACCGACGTCGAGAGGTTGGGTCCAGGCGGCGTCCTCGCTCATGATCACCGCGCTCTTCATCTTTCGGGCGTCGACCAACAGATCCTTGGCGGCATCGCATACCGACTGGGCGAGCTTGCCGGAGGTGAGATAGCCTTGGAAAGTGTATTTGTGGGTTTCGTAATCGTTGTGTACCGCCTTGCTGATCTCGTTGGACGACGCGCCCGGGGTGACGAACGGCGTCTTCAAGCGAGACGCCCACGGCATCAAGGCCAGAACCACTTCCGAATTGTAGCTGGCGATCACCACCTTGACCTTGTCGTCTTTGACCGCACGCTGGAAGGCGCGCACCGAGTCGGCCGCAGAGGAGTGGTTGTCGTAGCCGACGATCTCGATCTTGCGGCCGTCGATTCCGCCGTTGGCGTTGATCTCCTCCGCGGCGAGCCGGGCGGCCTGCGGAATCGAAGCGCCGACGATCGCCTGTGCCTCGGCGATCACGCCGATCTTGATCTGGCCCGCTGCGAGTGCGGACGGAGCACCTAGGCCGAGCGCGGCAATCGCGACCACAGCACGCACCGGCCACGAACGAACGCTCCAGGAGGTTGGCGACATGGCGTTTCCTCTTTTTGCCGTTGTCCGATGGTCGGCAGGCGGCCTGTTTGATCGGCCGTTGAAAGTGTAGCGCGGGATTTTCCGCAGGCAAGCGTCGGTGCGGCTCCGCTATGTGCGGCGCAGCGTTGAACAACGGCGCTGTTTTGGTTCAGATGAGGCCGCGACGACGTATGCGGGACACCGGAGAGACGAATTGAACCAGAAGAACGACGAATATCGAATTGCAGTGATTCCGGGAGACGGCATTGGCAAAGAGGTGATGCCGGAAGGGCTTCGCGTTCTCGAAGCGGCGGCCAAGAAGCATCGGGTCGAGCTGGTGTTCGACCATTTCGACTTTGCCAGCTACGACTATTACGAGAAGCACGGTCAGATGATGCCGGACGATTGGAAGGAGAAAATCGGCGGGCATGACGCGATTTTCTTCGGCGCGGTCGGTTGGCCGGCCAAGATCCCGGATCACATTTCGCTGTGGGGTTCGCTGATCAAGTTTCGCCGCGAGTTCGATCAGTACGTCAACCTGCGCCCCGTGCGGCTGATGCCCGGCGTGCCGTCGCCGCTCGCCGGCCGCAAGCCCGGCGACATCGATTTCTGGGTGGTGCGCGAGAACACCGAGGGCGAATACTCGTCGGTCGGCGGCCGTATGTTCCCGGACACCGAGCGCGAATTCGTCACCCAGCAGACGGTGATGACGCGGACCGGGGTCGATCGGATCCTGAAGTTCGCGTTCGAGCTCGCCCAGTCGCGGCCGAAGCGGCACCTCACCTCGGCGACCAAGTCGAACGGCATCTCGATCACCATGCCGTATTGGGACGAGCGCGTCGAAGCGATGGCGAAGAGCTATCCGGACGTGAAGTGGGACAAGTACCACATCGACATCCTGACCGCGCATTTCGTGCTGCATCCCGACTGGTTCGACGTCGTGGTCGGCTCCAATCTGTTCGGCGACATCCTGTCGGACCTCGGCCCGGCCTGCACCGGCACGATCGGCATCGCGCCATCGGGCAACATCAATCCGGAAGGCGATTTCCCGAGCGTGTTCGAGCCGGTGCACGGCTCGGCGCCGGACATCGCCGGCCAGGGCATCGCCAATCCGATCGGGATGATCTGGTCGGGCGCGATGATGCTGGAGCACCTCGGCGAGAAGCAGGCGGCGGAGTCGATCGTGAAGGCGATCGAACGCACCTTGGAGGAGCGCACGCTCCGCACCCGCGATCTCGGTGGTCAGGCCGACACCTCGGCCTGCGGCAAAGGCGTGGCCGAGATGGTCGAGTAAGCGGCGGACCGCGGATCGCGCCGCGCCAGATGTCAGCGGACCGGTGACAGGTCCGCTGCGCTGGCGCGGATCACCAGGGGCATCGGCTTGCGCACCCGCCGCCGTTGCCGCAGCGGCGGCGGCTGGCGCAGCGGTCGTCGCGGCTTGAGCGCGATCGCGTAGCCGGGCTTCCGACTCGGCAGCTGCGCAAGCGGCCGCGCCGGGATGCGGCCCGGTTTGCGCGGCGCGCGCTTGCCGGCGACCTTGCGGGCGGCGCCACGGGCGAGCGGCCGCTGGTTCTGCGACCGCCGCGGCTTGGCGATCTCGCGCGGCTTGGGCGGCACGATGCGGGTGACCGGCCGCAGCAGGAGAGGCGCAGCCTCGGTTGCGGGCGGGACGGGCGCCAGCGTGGGCGCCAGCACCGCCGAACTCTGCGGCGTCTTGTTCGGCGGCGGAGCCGGGGTGCTCGAGGCCGCGTGCGCTGCGACGTCGGCACCGGCATCGTGGATCCGGACGGCGCGCGGCGGCGGATCGGTGCGATCCCGGTGGATGCTGAAGGCGTAGTAGGCGGCGATCAGCACGGCCACGAGCAAGGTGGTCGGGGCGCCGATCATCAGCGTGCCGGCCATCACGATCATCGCGGTCGCTGCCGCCTTCAGCAGCTTGTCGCTGTCGTCGAACAGCCGCTCCAGCCAGCGCCAGTTGCTGCGCGTCCACAGCGGCGGATCGATCCGGAACGCGAAGGCGGCGCCGGCACGGGCGAACCCGACCTCACGCGCCGACAGCAGATACCACGTGACGAAGAACGCCAGCAGGAAGGCGATCGTGCCGGCGAGGCCGGCGGCAGAGCCGATAATGATCACCAGCGCCAGGGCGAAGACCGCATACCAATCCTTCATGGGAATGTCTCCGTGCGATTCGCGAAGTATCGCACAGGCTTGGTTCACGCGCTGTTGATTCGGATCAGGCCGGCGTCGTCGGGCGTCCGATGATTGCGGCGGATGCCCGGTAACGATGGTAATTAATTGCCGCCCGCGAGCGGATCAGCCGTTGGCCGCGATCCGCCGGCAATGTGCTCGGGCGGCCGCGATCAGGTTCTCGCTCGCTTCCGGAGTGCGGAACGCCGAGTGTGCCGACAGCGTCACGTTGGCCAGCGTAGTGAGGGGATGACCGATCGGCAGAGGCTCGATGTCGAAGACGTCGAGCGCGGCGTGGCGCAGATGGCCGGAGCGCAGCGCGTCGATCATCGCCGCCTCGTCCACCAGCGCGCCGCGCGCGGTGTTGACCAGGATCGCGCCCGGCCGCATCGCGGCGATCCGATCCTTCGACAGAAAGCCGCGGGTGTCGTCGCTCAGCAGCAGATGCATCGACACGATGTGGCTGTCCTGAAGGAGCGTGTCGAGATCGACGAAGCGAACGCCGGGGACCTGCCTGGCTGATCGGTTCCAGGCGATCACATCCATGCCCGAGCCGTGCGCGATCCGCGCGACCTCGGCTCCGATGCCGCCGAAGCCGATCAGGCCGAGGGTCTTGCCGGTGAGCTGCATCCCGTCTTCGCGCAGCCACTGGCCTTGCCGCATCTCGCGGTCCATCACCGCGAGATTGCGCGCCGCCGCCCACATCAGCGCGATCGTGGCTTCGGCCACCGCGGTGTCGCCATAGCCGCGGATCAGGTGAACTTCGATCCCCAACTCGGCGAGCTCTTCGACGTTCATGTAGCTGCGCGCGCCGGTGCCCAGAAAAACGACGTGCTTCAGCCCGGCGCATTGCCGCGCGATCTCGGTCGGCAGGTAGGTGTGGTCGATCAGCGCGATCTCGGCGCCGGCCAGCACCTCGGGCAACTGCTCCGGCGTCACGTCCGGATCGCGGTGAATCATCACCGGCGGATCGTCCGGCGCCGCCAGCCGCTCCATCAATTCGGCGAGCGTATCGCTGGCGTCGACGAACACCGCGTGCATCGTGATCTCCCCCAGAACTAGAGTGGCCGTCATCCGGCGACTACTTGGCGACGCCGGCGAGCGACAGCACGGTGTGCAGCAGCACGTTGGCGCCGGCGGCGCAGTCGGGCTGGGTGGCGTCTTCCAGCTCGTTATGGCTGATGCCGTCCTTGCACGGCACGAAGATCATCGCCGTCGGAATTCTGGCGTTCAGGTTGCATGCGTCGTGACCGGCCCCGGAGGTGATCCGGCGGTTCGAATAGCCGAGCGCGCCGGCTGCGGTCTCGACCGCCCCGACCAGCTTCTGATCGAAATGGGTCGGCTCCTTGCGCCAGACCAGATCGAGCGTGACTTCGACCTTGCGGCGCGGCGTGATCTCGGCGACTGCGGCGTGCAGCCGCTGATCGAGCTGTTCAAGGATCGCGGCATCGGCGCTGCGCATGTCGATGTTGAAGGCGATCTCGCCGGGGATGACGTTGCGCGACGGCGAGGCGATCACCGCTTCGCCGACGGTGCCGACGGCGTTGGGACCGAGCTCGGTGGCGATCTTCTCGACCGCCAGCACGATCTCCGCCAGCGTCGCCAGCGCGTCGCGGCGCAGGTGCATCGGGGTCGATCCGGCGTGGCTCTCGAAGCCGGTGATCTTGCCGTCGTACCACAGCACGCCCTGGCCGTGCTCGACCACGCCGATGGTCTTGCCTTCGGCTTCCAGGATCGGGCCCTGCTCGATGTGCAGCTCGATGAAGCCGGAGAACGGCTGGGTGCCGACCGGCCGGTCACCACGATAGCCGATGCCGTCGAGCGCTTCGGCGACGCTGATTCCGGCAGCGTCTTTGCGCGACAGCACGTCGTCTACCGTGAAGTCGCCGACGAATGCGGCCGAGCCCATCATCGCCGGGGCGAAGCGCGAGCCTTCCTCATTGGTCCAGTTGGTGATGCACAGCGGCAGCTCGGTTTCGATGCCGGCATCGTTCAGGGTGCGGATCACTTCGAGCGCGGCCAGCGTGCCGAGGATGCCGTCGAATTTGCCGCCGGTCGGCTGGGTATCGAGATGCGAGCCGAGCCCGATCGGCGGCTTGGTCATGTCGCGGCCCTTGCGCAGCGCGAACATGTTGCCGAGCGTATCGATCCCGACTTCGAGGCCCGCCTGTTCGCACGCCTGGCGGAACCAGTCGCGCACCTGCTTGTCTTCCGCCGACAGCGTCAACCGCCTGACGCCGCCCTTCGGCGTGCCGCCGAACTGCGCGGTGGTGAGGATGGTGTCCCACAGCCGCGAGGAATCGATCTGCAGGTTCGAGGCGGTCTTGGTCATAGTCACTCCGGAAAGAAACAGCGTGAACGGCACGAGGTCGGGCGAGAGTTTGTCAAGGCGGTCGCGCGGGCGTCAACCAATCGCCGGTTCAACCACGTGGGCAATATCGCGGAGCTGCATTGCGGGATCGGGCATGAAGCCGCCGGTATGGGCGATCTCGGCGGCGAGTTCGGCGACGCGCTCGATCGCCACGGTGTCGGGCGAGGCGAGCCAGCTCGCGGAAAACCGCAGCGGCGAGATCTTCAGGTCGGTCTGCAGCAAATGCAGCCGGCCCTCCGTGAGCTCGTTCTCGACGATCGCGGTCGGGATCACCGCGATGCCGAGGCCTTCGATCGCCATATGGATTACGGTGCCGAGCGACGCCGACGCATGCAGGCGGATCGGCGGCAGCTCCGGCTTGTTGAACAGCGAGCGCACGATCTCGTAGGGCTGCGTCTTGCGCGGGAAGGTGATGATCGGAAACTTCGCCAGATCCGCCACCGTCAGCGGGCCGTCGCCGAGTCCGAGCGACGGGCTGGCGAGGAAGCCGATCGGATATTCGCACAGCACCCGGCTGCGCACCGTCGACGCCGTCATCGGGCCGAGCAGGAACGCCAGTTCGATCTCCTGTGCCAGCAGCCGCGCGCGCAGGTTGGGCGTGATGTCGACTTCAATTTCCAGCGACAGATTGGGATAGACCCGGTTTACCTGCTCGATCAGCCGCGGCAGCCAGGTGTGGACGATGGTTTCGGCGACGCCGAGCCGCAGCACGCCGCGCATACTCGACTGATCGCTCACCGCCGCCATCATCTCGGTCCGCAGCCGGATCAGCTTTTCGGCATACAGCATCAACTGCCGGCCGCTCGGCGTCGGCGAGGCGACGCGATGGTCGCGCTGCAGCAGCCGCACCCCGAGCTCACGCTCCAGTTGCGCAATCCGCTGCGAGATCGCCGGCTGAGTGGTGTTGAGCTTCTGGGCGGCGCCGCGGAAGCTGCCGAGTGTCACCACCCAGATGAAAGTTTCGAGCGCTTTGAAGTCCACCATCGGTCGACTCCTTTGGTCGATAAGACAAGTTTATTGTTTCTGATCAGAAACAAAGATTAGACATTATACTAGGCTTCGGCTCCAGTGCTGTCGAGAGACTAGGCAGGATGAGCGAATGACTGTTTTTGCGGCAAAGCAACAGTTCCCTGACCTCGACAGGTCGCTTCCTTCCCACCAGGCCCGGCTCGCCTGCCGCGCCGGGCTCGCCGACACCACGGCTGGCGTGGCGCCGGGTTTCGTCCAGGGAAATCTGGCGATCCTGCCGGAAAAATACGCCGCCGCGTTCCACCGGTTCTGTCAGCTCAATCCCAAGCCGTGCCCGATCATCGGCATGTCCGATGTCGGCGATCCGATGATTCCCTCGCTCGGCATCGACCTCGACATCCGCACCGACTTGCCGCGCTATCGGGTGTGGCGCGACGGCGAGCTGGTCGAGGAGCCGACTGATATCACCGCGCACTGGCGCGACGATCTGGTCGCGTTCGTGATCGGCTGCTCGTTCTCATTCGAGGAGGCGCTGCTTGCCGACGATATTCCGATCCGCCACATCGAGCAGAAGGTGCGGGTGCCGATGTATCGCACCAACATCCCCTGCGCAGCGGCCGGTCCGTTCGCGGGCCCGATGGTGGTGTCGATGCGGCCGCTGAAGCCGAAAGACGCGATCCGCGCGGTCCAGATCACCTCGCGGTTTCCCTCCGTGCACGGTGCACCGGTGCATATCGGATTGCCGCAGTCGATCGGGATCGCCGACATCGCGAGGCCCGACTATGGCGATCCGGTGCCGATCGGCTCCGACGAATTACCAGTGTTTTGGGCCTGCGGTGTCACTCCCCAGGCCGTGATTGCCGCCGCTAAAGTCCCGTTCGCCATCACCCATGCGCCCGGCTTGATGCTTGTCACCGACCTGAAGAACAAGCACCTTGCCGTGCTGTAACGCCGAATAGAACCTCTGACCGCTTCACTCCCAACGCTGGTAGCAAAGGAAGACGTCATGAAGATCAATCGCCGTAACCTCGTTCTCGGCAGCGCGGCCAGCGCCGCTTTGCTGCCGTTCGCGACGGCACGCGCCGAGACCAAGGAAGTCGTCATCGGTGTGATCTACCCGTTGTCGGGATCGAGCGCTCAGATCGGCGTCGATGCACAGAAGGCGTTCCAGACCGCCGCCGAGCTGATCAACAACAAATACGACTACGACCTGCCGCTGGCGCGCGGCGAGGGGCTGCCCGGCCTCGGCGGCGCCAAGATCCGCCTGGTGTTCGCCGACCATCAGGCCGATCCGCAGAAGGGTCGCGCCGAAGCCGAGCGACTGATCACGCAGGAAAAGGTCTCCGCCATCATCGGCACCTATCAGAGCGCCGTCGCCGTGACCGTCAGTCAGATCTGTGAACGCTATCAGGTGCCGTTCCTGTCGGCCGACAATTCATCGCCGAGCCTGCACCGCCGCGGACTGAAATACTACTTCCGCCCGGCGCCGCACGACGAGATGTTTTCGCAGGCGATGTTCGATTTCTTCGATGCGCTGAAGAAGAAGGGGCAGAAGATCGAGACGCTGGCGCTGTTCCACGAGGACACCATTTTCGGCACCGATTCCTCGAACGCGCAGCTCAAGCTCGCCCAGGAGCGCGGCTACAAGATCGCCGCCGATATCAAGTATCGGGCCAACTCGCCTTCGCTCACCGCAGAGGTGCAGCAGCTCAAGGCCGCCAACGCCGACGTTTTGATGCCGTCGAGCTACACCACCGACGGCATTCTGCTGATCCGCACCATGGGCGAGCTCGGCTACAAGGCCAAGAACATCGTCGCGCAGGATGCCGGCTTCTCCGAAAAGGCGCTGTACGATGCGGTCGGCGACAAGATCCCGGGCGTGATCTCGCGCGGGTCGTTCTCGATCGACCTCGCCCAGAAGCGGCCGATGGTCGGCAAGATCAACGACATGTACAAGGAGAAGTCCGGCAAGGATTTCAACGACTACTCGTCGCGGCAGTTCATGGGCCTGATCGTGATGGCCGACGCCATCAACCGCGCCAAATCGACCGACGGCGAGAAGATCCGCGAGGCGCTGGCCGCCACCGACATGCCGGGCGAACAGACCATCATGCCGTGGAGCCGGGTGAAGTTCGACGAGACCGGCCAGAACACCTTCGCCGACCCGGTGTTGCTGCAATATGTCGGCGGCAAGTTCGTCACCATCTTCCCGACCCAGGCCGCGGTCGCCGATGCGATCTGGCCGATGCCGTAAGCGCTCGATTGAACGCCATGACCTCGGGCACAGTGTCGTCCCCGCGCAGGCGGGGACCCATACTCCCGGCAGTCACGGCTGAATGACGATGTCCCGCCGGCTGCGCGCCAAAGCGCGGGCCGGTGGTTATGGGTCCCCGCCTGCGCGGGGACGACAAACCGAGAGGCATTGCCTTTGACCACCGCGACAATCATCCAGTCTCTCGCCAGCGGTCTGCTGATGGGGCTTCTGTACGGCCTGGTCGCGGTCGGCCTGGCTCTGATCTTCGGCCTGATGGACGTCACCAACTTCGCCCATGGCGAATTCCTGATGTTGGCGATGTACATCACCTTCTTTCTGTTCGTGTTCTTCGCGATCGACCCGATCCTCGCCGCTCCCCTGGTCGGCGCGGCGATGTTCCTGTTCGGCGCGGTGATCTACTTATTGGTCGTTCGATTTGCGATGCGGGCCAAGGCCAATATCGGCATGGTGCAGATCTTCACCACGTTCGGGCTCGCGATCCTGATGCGCGGTTTGGCACAGTATTTCTTCACGCCGGACTATCGCAGCATCAACGTATCCTGGCTTGGCGGCAAGACGATCGAGATCGGCGGGGTGTTCCTGCCGGTGCCGCAACTGGTCGGTGCGCTGGTGTCGATCGCTGCGTTCGGCGCGCTGTACTTCTTTATGAAGAAGACCGATTTCGGCCGCGCCCTGGAGGCGACCCGCGAGGATGCCGGCGCGGTGGCCCTGGTCGGCATCGACAAGAACAAGGTGTTCGCACTCGGCTGGGGGCTCGGTTCGGCGCTGATCGGCCTGGCCGGTGCGGTGATGGCGGTGTTCTTCTACATCTATCCCGATGTCGGCGCCTCGTTCGCGCTGATCGCCTACGTCACCGTGGCGCTCGGCGGTTTCGGCAGCGTGTTCGGCGCCTTCGCCGGCGGCATCATCGTCGGCCTGGTCGAGGCGACCACCGCGATGATCCTGCCGCCGTCGCTGAAATCGATCGGCATCTACGCCGTCTATCTGCTGGTTGTCTTCATTCGGCCGCGTGGCCTGTTCGGATCGATCTGATGGACGAGGCTCACCTCAATCGCCGCCGCCGCGACCTGATCGTCGCCGCCTTGCTCGCGACCCTTGCGGCCTGCGCACCGCTGTTCGTCAAGGACGTCTACGTCCAGAACATCATGGTGCTGACCCTGATGTACGCGGCGCTGTCGCAAGCGTGGAACATCCTCGGCGGCTATTGCGGCCAGATCTCGCTCGGCCACGCGCTGTATTTCGGGCTCGGCGCCTACACTACCGCGCTGTTGTTCACCAAGCTCGGCGTGCTGCCGTGGTTCGGTATGCTCGGCGGCGGCATCATCTCGTCGGTGATCGCGCTGGCGCTCGGCTATCCCACGTTCCGGCTGCGCGGGCACTACTTCGTCATCGCCACCATCGTCATCGCCGAGATCGGCTTCCTGCTGTTCCACAATTGGGACTGGGCCGGGGCGGCGCTCGGCATCGACATTCCGGTGCGCGGCGATAGCTGGGCCAAGTTCCAATTCACCCGCAGCAAGCTGCCTTACTACTATTTCGCCCTGGTGTTCTGCTGCCTCGCCTGGCTGATCACCTGGTGGCTGCAGGATTCGAAGTGGGGCTACTGGTGGCGGGCGGTGAAGGACAACCCCGAAGCCGCCGAAAGCCTCGGCGTGGTGGTATTCAACTCCAAGATGGGCGCCGCTGCGGTGTCGGCGTTTCTCACCGCGGTCGGCGGCAGCTTCTATGCGATGTTTGTGTCCTACATCGACCCTGAAAGCGTGATGACCTTCCAGTTCTCGCTGCTGATGGCGTTGCCGGCCGTACTCGGCGGCATCGGAACGCTGTGGGGGCCGGTGCTCGGTGCGGCCATCCTGATTCCGCTCACCGAACTGACGCGGTCGTTCGTCGGCGGCTCGGGCCGGGGTGTCGACCTGATCCTGTACGGCAGCGTGATCGTGCTGATCTCGCTGGCGCGGCCAGAAGGTCTGCTCGGCCTGTTCTCGCGCAAGCCGGCCTCGAAGGGAGCGCCGCAATGACGACGCCTCTGCTTGAGACCCGCGGAGTCTGGCAGCGCTTCGGCGGCCTGGTCGCCAATTCCGACGTGTCGATCTCGGTTCAGCGCGGCGAAATCGTCGGCCTGATCGGCCCGAACGGTGCCGGCAAGTCGACGCTGTTCAATTTGATCGCCGGCGTGCTGCCGCCGACCCAAGGCTCGATCATCTTTGACGGCCAAGACGTCACCAGGCTGCCGGCCACCGCGCGCTGTGCCCGCGGCATCGGGCGGACCTTCCAGGTGGTGAAGAGCTTCGAGTCGATGACGGTGATCGACAACGTCATCGTCGGTGCGCTGATCCGCACCACGGTGATGCGCGAGGCACGGCGCAAGGCGCATGAGGTGCTGAAGTTCTGCGGCCTGGATGCACGCGCCGACGTGCTCGCCAGCCAGCTCATTCCCTCGGAAAAGCGCCGGCTCGAGGTCGCTCGCGCGCTCGCCACCGAGCCGAAGCTGCTGCTGCTCGACGAGGTGCTCACCGGCCTGACGCCCACCGAAGCGGAGAAGGGCGTCGAACTGGTGCGCCGCGTCCGCGATGCCGGCGTCACGGTGCTGATGGTCGAACACGTCATGGAAATCGTCATGCCGCTGGTCGACCGTGCCATCGTTCTCGACCTCGGCAAGGTGCTCACCGAAGGCAAGCCGGCCGACGTGGTGCGCGACCCGAAAGTCATCACTGCTTATCTTGGGGATCGTCATGCTGTCGGTGCGTGAGGTCACCACCGCCTATAAGGGGCTGGTCGCGATATCGAACGTCTCGATCGAGGTCGAGAAGGGCGAGATCGTCTGCGTCGCGGGCGCCAACGGTGCGGGCAAGTCGACGCTGCTGAAATCGATCGCCGGCGCCGAGCGGATCCGCTCCGGCCAGGTGCTGTTCGACGGCGAGCGCCTCGACGGCGTGGCGCAGCATCTGATCACCGCGCGCGGTGTCGCCTATGTGCCGGAGAATCGCCGGCTGTTTCCGCGGCTGTCGGTGCACGACAATCTCAGGCTCGGCAGCTATCTGTATCGCGGCAAGGCCGATCGCGAACAGCCGCTGGAGTTCGTGTTCAGCCTGTTTCCGCGGTTGCAGGAGCGGCTGGAGCAGCGCGCCGAGACACTCTCCGGCGGCGAGCAGCAGATGCTGGCGATCGGCCGCGCGCTGATGACCCGGCCGCGCCTGCTGATGCTCGACGAGCCATCGCAGGGCATCATGCCGAAGCTGGTCAGTGAGATCTTCCAGTCGGTGAAGAAGATCCGCGATGCCGGCATGACCGTGCTGATCGTCGAGCAGCGCATGGCCGAATGCCTCGAAATCGCTGACCGCGCCTACATCCTGCAGACCGGCCGCGTCCAGATGCAGGGCAGGGCCGCCGAGCTGATGGACAACCCGGACGTCCGGAAGGCGTATCTGGGGTTGTAAGAGCTGGTTCTCACGGCTCGTGTGCCGTGGTACACTGTGTCCATGAGCGTCGAGGATATCGAGAAGGCAGTCGAGCAGCTTCCGGCCGACCAACTCGCGCGGTTTCGCGCATGGTGCGTGGCTTTTGATGCTGCGCGTTTCGACGAGCGGATCGCGCGAGACGCGGCTGGAGCACGGTTGGACGACTTGGCGGCAGACGCCATTGCCGAACATCGGCGCGGCGGCTCACGAGAGCTGTGAGGCATTTTGCGAGCTCCCGATTTTGGATAGCCTATCGGGCGTTGCCTCAGCCGATCCGCGCTCTCGCCGACAAGAACTTCGCTCTGTTGAAGGCCGATGGAAGTCATCCATCGTTGCATTTCAAGAAAGTCGGCAATCTGTATTCGGTAGGAGTTGGCCTCGGTTACCGGGCGCTCGCTGTGCCGGTGGACGAGGGGCAGTTGTGGTTCTGGATTGGCAGCCACGCCGACTATGATGCGATGCTCCGATGACGGCAGCGATGCACAAAGTTCGAATGCGCTAAGGTCAGGTGTCTCCCGGGGATAATCATCCGATGCCGCGCTTCTCAGCCAATCTCAGCCTGATGTTCACCGAGCACGCCTTTCTCGACCGCTTCGATGCGGCGCGGGCGGCGGGTTTCGATGCGGTGGAGTTTCAGTTTCCCTACGAGTTCGAGCCCGCCGCCATCGCCGAGCGGCTGCAGCGCAATCGCCTGACGCTGGCGTTGTTCAATCTGCCGCCGGGCGACTGGGCCGCCGGCGAGAAGGGATTTGCGGCGCGGCCGGACAAGTTCGACGAATTGCAGAGCAGCCTGCACACCGCGCTGCCGTATGCGCTCGCTACCGGCGTGAAGCGGCTGCATCTGCTCGCCGGCAATGCCGACCGCCGCGACGGCGCCGCGGCGCTGGCGTTTCGGCGATCGCTGGCAGTCGCCGCGCATTTCTTCGCGCCGCACGGCATCGATGTGCTGGTCGAACCGCTCAACCGCCGCGACGCGCCCGGCTATTTCCTCGACGACGTCGACTTCGCGCACGACCTCGTCCGCGAGCTGGCTATTGCCAATCTGAAGCTGCAGTTCGACGTCTATCACGGCCAGATCCTGCATGGCGACGTCACCACGCGGCTGCGCGAGATGCTGCCGGTGATCGGCCATGTTCAGGTCGCCAGCGTGCCGTCGCGGCACGAGCCGGACGGCGAGGAGCTGAACTATCCGTTCCTGTTCGCCGAACTCGACCGGCTCGGCTACGCTGGTTTCGTCGGTGCCGAATATCGGCCGCGCGCCGCGACGGTCGACGGCCTCGGTTGGTTTCGCCCCTACGCGGGGCCATAGCGCGATCAGGCGGGGCGCCACTCCAGCACGCCGTCGGCCGCGGTCGTGATCGGTCCGCGGGTGCCGACCGGGCTGCGGTCCATATCGGTCAGGAACGCGAGCGTCGCCTGATCCTGCGACGGCACACGCGCCAGCGCGCGGGCGCCGTCAGCGGTCCGCAGCATCACCACGCCATGCTGGACCTCGCCGCGGCCGTCATAGATCACCGTGAAGGTCTCGACCCTGCCGTCACCGCCGGCCTCGGTGACGAAGCGCGGCACGGCGCCATTGGCCGCGTCGGCCTTGGCCTGGACGCTGACGTCCTCGCTCAGCGGCTGCTGCGGCGGCGTGCGCGAGACGACTAGTCCGTGATGCTTGGTGACGAAGCCGCCCTGGCCGTAAAGCAGGCCGAGCTTGGCGCCGCCGCGCAGGCGCCGCACCATCGCGCAGGCGGCGTGGGTCATGTAGGTGTTGAGCGGCGCGCCGAAGAATGTGAGGCCGCCGGTCACCGTCGGCTCGACGTCGTCGCCGAGGCCGAGCGTGCGCCGCGCCATCTTCGGCACCACCGGGAAACACGAATACAGCTCGATCGCGTCGAAGCGGTGGCCGTCGCCGCCGACCATCGCCTTGATGGTCTCCAGCACCGCGTTCTGGGCGTGGCTCTGCACGAACTGATCGCGGGCGAGATAGTCGCGCGGCTCTTCGGCAGAGGCGCCGCCGTGGATGTAGATCAGCTTGTCCTCGGGAATGCCGGCTTCGCGCGCCTTGGCCAGTGAGGTCAGCAGCACCGCGGCGCCGAGATTGACGCTCGGATTGGCGACCATCAGCTTGGTGTAGGGCCAGGCGATCAGCCGATTGTCGGACGAAGGCGTGGTGATCTCGTTCGGCGCGAAGGCGCGCTTGATCCAGGCGTTCGGATTGCGCGCCGCTGCGGCCGCGTAGCGCGACCACAACACGCCGGATTCGTCGAGCGCCTGCCGCGGTGTCTGGCCCCAATGTGCAGCGGTGGCGACCTCATACAAGGGATACACCGTGATCGGCCGCGCGACTCCGAGCGTCGAGGCGATCGGCTGCTGGAACGCCGCGCCGCGCTTCGGTTCCGGCGCATCGTGCGCAAACGGCGTCCATGGCAGCTCGATCTTGGCGCGCGCCGCCTTGGTCGCGGTCGATTGTGACTCGGCGCCGCAGACCACGGCGACATGCGCGTCGCCGCGGGCGATCCTTAGCGCCGCCTCGTGGATGAACCGGATCGGGCTCTCGCCGCCGACCGGCCCGTAAAAGCAGTGACGCGGCGCGACGCCGAGCCGTGTCGCCAGTTGCTCGGCCGGTGCGTGATAGCGCCAGCTCAGGAAGTTGACGACGTCGAGCGAGTCGATCTGCGGCAGCAGGCCCGCCGCGCTGTCGTCGCCGGCGCGTTGCACGGCGGCTTCGAGCAGCGTCAGCGGCTCCAGCCCTTGCGCGATGTCCTTGGGGTGATCGGCGATTTCGCCGACACCGGCGATGACGGGAATGCGTTCGGGCGGGAGCGTGGTCGGCATTTCTTGCTTCTTGTTGATCGGAAGATGGAGGCGGGTGTCGTCAGAACGCGGTGTAGCCGCCGTCGATCACGAACGTATCGGCGGTGTGATACGACGACGCCTTGCTCATCAGATACACGGCGATGCCGCCGAAATCCTCCGGCTCGCCGAAACGTCGCACTGGAATACGCGGCATCACGTTGGCGACGAATTTGTCGTTGCCCATGATGCCGGCGGTCATGTCGCTCTTGATCCAGCCAGGCAGGATCGCGTTGGCTGTGATGTCGTAGCGGGCGAGTTCGACCGCGAGCGCGCGCACCAGCGCGTTGATCGCCGCCTTGGTGGCCGCGTAGTGCTCGTTCCGCGCGGTGCCGAAGATCGAGGCGAGGCTCGAGGTCGCGACCAGCCGGCCGAACGGATCGCCGTCGGCGGCGCGCTCGGTCATGTGCCGCGCCGCAGCCTGGAAGGCGTGGAACACGCCGTCGAGATTGGTCGCGAACATCGAGCGCCACTGCTCTTCGGTGCGGTCGATGAACGCCTGCCGGCCGCCGCCGCCGATGCCCGCATTGGCGAAGCAGCCGTCGACGCGGCCGAACGCCTTCAGCGTCGCATCCATCGCCGCCTTGACCGAAGCGGGATCGGTGACGTCGCAGATCTGTGCGTCGACCTTGCCCGGCGCTTTCGCCATCGTGGCGAGCGCGGCGTGGTTCTTGACCGCGTTGCGGCCCCAGATCGAGACGTTGCAGCCGGCGGCGGCCAGCGCCTGCGCCATGCCGAGGCCGATACCACCATTGCCCCCGGTGACGACCGCGACGCGGCCGCTCAGATCGAAAATGCTCATCCAGCGTTTCCATTTTTGTTTGTCGCGCGCTACACCGTGCAGGCCGGTGCGGACGCTGTGATCGATGCAGGACCATGGACAAGCGCGTCGCAAAAATCAAATATGCTTTCACGTCGCAAAACCCTTCCACAGCGCGGAATAACCGCGAACCGATAGCGCGAGGAAACTATGCAGTTCAAACACGTCACGCTCGATTTCGACGGCGCCGTCGCGATCCTGAAACTCGATCATCAGGAAGTGATGAACGCTGTGTCGATCGACATGCTGGGCGGCCTCGGCGAAGCGCTGGACGCGATCGAGGAGAAGCGTGCCGAAGTGCGCTGCCTGGTGATCACCGGTGCCGGTCGCGCGTTCTGCACCGGTGCCAATCTGCAGGGCCGCAACTCCGGCAACAACATGAGCCAGGGCGGCGGCAAGGGTGCCGGTGCCGCGCTCGAGACTGCGTTTCATCCGTTCCTGCGCCGGCTGCGCCGGCTGCATTGCCCGATCGTCACCTCGGTCAACGGCCCGGCCGCTGGCGCCGGCATGAGCTTCGCGCTGATGGGCGACATGATCCTGTGCGCCAAGTCGTCGTACTTCCTGCAGGCGTTCCGCCGCATCGGCCTGGTGCCGGATTGCGGCTCGACCTGGCTGCTGCCGCGCCTGGTCGGCAAGGCGCGCTCGGTCGAATTGTCGCTGCTCGGCGAGAAGCTGCCCGCCGACAAGGCGCTGGAATGGGGCCTCGTCAATCGCGTGCACGAGGATGCCGAGCTGTGGGGCGAAACCATGAAGCTCGCCCACGACCTCGCCAACGGTCCGACCATCGCGCTGTCGCTGATCCGCAAGCTGTATTGGGACTCGCCGGAGAACTCTTTCGAAGAGCAGCTCAACCTCGAATTCGAATGCCAGCGCGTCGCCGGCTCGACCGAGGACTTCAAGGAAGGCGTCGGTGCCTTCCTCGAGAAGCGCCCGGCGCAGTTCAAGGGCAAATAAGCCCGACATGGCTGCTGCAGCTATTGCCGACGCGCTGAAGAAGAGCGTGGTCGGATGGTGCGCTGGCGCGACCGGCATTCGTGATCTCGCGCAGCTTTCGGGCGGCGCCAGTCAGGAGACCTGGTCGTTCGTGATCGAGCGGCCGGACGGCGATATCGCGGCGATCCTGCGCCGTTCGCCGCCGGGCTACGGCAGCGTTTCCGGACGTGCCGCGGGTCTCGACGTCGAAGCCGAACTGATGCGGCTCGCCTATGAGGCCGGCGTACCGTCGCCGCAGGTGCTGCACGTTCTCACCGAGGCCGACGCGCTCGGCGCCGGCTTCGTGATGCGGCGCGTCGAGGGCGAGACCATCCCGCGCAAGATCCTGCGCGATGCGCAGTTCGCCGAAGCGCGGCCGAAGCTGGCGCGGCAGATCGGCACCATCCTCGCCGGCCTGCACGGCATCGACAGTGCCGCGCTGCCGAGCTTGCGGACGATCAGTTCGAGCGAGGAGATCGGTCTGCTGCGCGATGACTATCGCAGCATGGCCTGGCCGCGGCCGGTGTTCGAACTGGCGCTGCGCTGGCTCGGCCACAACGACCCCGGCGCGTCGAAAGCGGTCACGCTGGTGCACGGCGATTTCCGCCACGGCAACCTGATCATCGGTCCGGACGGCGTTCGCGCGGTGCTGGATTGGGAACTGGCGCATCGCGGCGATCCGATGGAAGACCTCGGCTGGATCTGCGTCAATTCCTGGCGGTTCGGCGAGATCGACAAGCCGGTCGGCGGGCTCGGCTCGCGCGAGGAGATGTTCGAAGGTTACGAAGCCGCGGGCGGCCGCGTCGATCCGGATCGCGTCAAGTTCTGGGAAGTGATGGGCACGCTGCGCTGGGGCATCATGTGCTGCGGCATGATGCAGCGGTTCCGTCAAGGCCCCGATCATTCGATGGAGCGCGCGATGATCGGCCGCCGCTCGTCGGAAACCGAAATCGATCTGCTGCGGCTGCTGGCGCCGCGCGGCTAATCATTCAGCGAGGCAGCGATGCAGGACGAACCGAGGCCGGACGAACTGATCAAGTCGGTGGCGGACTTTCTGCGCGAGCAGATCGTTCCACAGATCTCCGGCCACGCCGCGTTCAAGCTGCGGGTCGGCATCAATGCACTCGATCTGGTGACGCGGCAATTGGCGTTGTCGGGCGAAAGCGACGCCGAAGAACACGCCAGCCTGAAGGCGCTGCTCGGCCATGACGGCTCGCTGTTCAATCTCAACGCCGAACTCGCCGATCGCATCGCCTCCGGCGCGGTCGACCTGTCGACGCCCGGCGTCAAGGACCATCTGTGGCGCACCACGCTGGCCAAACTCGCCGTCGATCAGCCGAACTATGCGAGCTATCGGCGGGAGATGCAGGGAAGCGAATCCAAAGAGGCTGCGTCATCCTGAGGCGCCGTCGTGAAGCGACGGCCTCGAAGGATGAGCTGCAAGCATTCGTCGCCACATCCTTCGAAGCTCGCTGCGCTCGCGCCCCGGAATGACTCGGAGAGGCTGTGTCCCCTTCGTTCCGCGTCGTCATTGCGAGCGCAGCGAAGCAATCCAGTCGCCTTGCATTTAACTTCCGGATTGCTTCGTCGCTGCGCTCCTCGCCATGACGAAAGAGATCTCGCGGCGAGGAACTACTTGCCCTGCCAGTTCGGCGCGCGCTTCTCCGAGAACGCCTTCGGTCCTTCGATGTAGTCCTGCGACGCCACCATCGCCTTCACGGCCGGATAGTCGCGCTGTTCGGCGATCGCCTGCGGCAGTGATACCTCCAAACCTCGCGACAGTGTCTGCTTCGAGGCGCGGATCGACATCGGCGAGACGGCACAGATGGCTTCGGCCCAGCGTTCGGCGGCGGCGAGCGCCTCACCCTGCGGCACGACTTCGTTGACGAAGCCGAGCTCCAGCCCCTCCCGGGCGGGGACGTGGCGGGCGGTGAGGATCATGCCCATCGCGCGCTTCAGACCGATCTGGCGGGGCAGGCGATGCAGGCCGCCGGCGAGCGCGGCGAGGCCGACGCGCGGCTCGGGCAGCGCAAAGGTTGCGTTCTCCGCCGCGATGATCAGGTCGCAGGCGAGCGCGATCTCGAAGCCGCCGCCCATCGCGACGCCGTTGACCGCGGCGATGATCGGCTTGTCGCAGTCGAAACGCGAGGTGAGCCCGCCGAACCCGCTCTCGCCCCAGCCGCGCTTGCCGCCCGACGCCTGCCACTTCAGATCGTTGCCGGCGCAGAACGCCTTGTCGCCGGCGCCGGTGACGATCGCGACCCACTGCTCGGGATCTGCGGCGAAATCGTTGAACACGCCTTCGAGTTCGAAATGCGCGTCGGTGTGCAGCGCGTTGTACACTTCGGGCCGCGACAGCGTGACGATGGTGATCGGGCCCTTGCGGGTGACGGTGGAGAACTGCAGCGCCATCGGCGTTTCCTTTTTTCGTTGAGCAGAATTGTGCGGCTGAAGCGCGCTTGACTTGTCGTGCGCGGCGCATGTTAATCGGTCGCTTAACAAGATCAACAACAACACGAAGACTGTGGGAGCACGCCTTGGATTTCTCTCTGCCGCCCGATCTGGTCGCCTATTTGGCCGAACTCGACCGCTTCATCGACGCGAAGATCAAGCCGCTTGAGCAGGCCGACGACAACATCCGCTTCTTCGATCATCGCCGCGAATGGGCGCGGACCGATTTCGAGAACGGCGGCTTGCCGCGTCACGAATGGGAAGAGCTGTTGCGCAAGGCGAAGGATCTCGCTGACGACGCCGGCCATCTCCGCTTCGCGATTCCGAAGCGCTATGGCGGCCAGGACGGTACCAACCTCTGGATGGCGGTGATCCGCGAACACTTCGCCGCCAAGGGACTCGGCCTGCACAACGATCTGCAGAACGAGCATTCGATCGTCGGCAATTTCCCGATCGTGAAGATGCTCGATCTGTACGGCCGCGACGATCAGAAGGCGATGATCGACGGCTCGATCACCGGCAAGTATCGCATCACGTTCGGCCTGACCGAGCCCGATCACGGCTCGGACGCCACCCATATGGAGACGTGCGCCGAAGAGGCGGTGCGCGACGGCAAGAAGGGCTGGGTGATCAACGGCGAGAAGATGTGGACGACGGGCATGCACGTCGCCACGCATTGCGCGCTGTTCGCCCGTACCGGCGGCAAGGACGGCGACGCGCGCGGCATCACCTGCTTCCTGGTGCCGGCCGATGCGACTGGCGTGAAGGTCGAAGAGTACTTGTGGACCTTCAACATGCCGACCGACCATCCGCGGGTGAGCTTCACCGATGTGTTCGTCACCGAGGAGGCGGTGTTCGGCGAGGTAGGCCGCGGCCTGTCGCTGGCGCAGTGCTTCGTGCACGAGAATCGCATCCGTCAGGCAGCCTCGTCGCTCGGCGCCGCGGTGTTCTGCATCAATGAAAGCGTGAAGTACGCGCGTGAGCGCAAACCGTTCGGCGAAGAACTGGCGCGCAACCAGGCGATCCAGTTCCCGCTCGTCGAGCTTGCCACCCAGGCCGAGATGCTGCGCCTCCTGATCCGCAAGACCGCGTGGGAGATGGATCAGATGACCCAGGCGCAGGTCGAGCACACACTGTCCGACAAGGTGTCGATGTGTAACTACTGGGCGAACCGGCTGTGCGGCCAGGCGGCCGACCGCGCGATTCAAGTGCACGGCGGCATCGGCTATTCGCGCCACAAACAGTTCGAGCACATCTACCGCCACCACCGCCGCTATCGCATCACCGAAGGCAGCGAGGAAATCCAGATGCGGAAGGTGGCGGGATTCTTGTTCGGCTATATGGGCGCGAACAAGCGGTAAGGGCGACGCTCACCACTTCACCTTGGTCATTCCGGGGCACGCGCGATAGCGCGTGAACCCGGAATCCAGAGCTGTTCATCGTCGGATGGTTGCCACCTCGAGACTGTGGTCACCACTCGAGATTCCGGGTTCGCGCTACGCGCGCCCCGGAATGACGACGTGACGGTCTTGCGAGCTACGCTCGCGCCCCCGAATGACGGGGTTGGTTTAGCGCGCTGACGCGCGCGATGGATGCGCGGGTCGAGCCCGCGCCTGACGTTTGTCAGGTGGAGTGAGCATTGCCCCGCTTACAAACGTCATCCCCCCGAGCCTGCGGGGGATCCAGTATGCGAGCGCGTTCGCGGCGAATGCACCGTAGAGCGACGAGCGCTCTGCGATACTGGGGCGCCCGGACGAGCCGGGCGATGACGACGGTGGATGTGTTTAGCTGAACGCCGCCGCTCAGTTCACCTGGCGGTCCTTGCCGTTCCAATACGGGTCGCGGAGTTGGCGGCGCAGGATCTTGCCGGAGGCGTTGCGGGGCAGGGCCGGGATGAAGTCGATCGACTTCGGAGTCTTGTAGCCGGCGATCCGGGTGCGGGTGAAGCCGATGATGTCCTGCGCGGTGGCTTCCTTGCCGGGCTTCATCACCACCACGGCCTTGACGGCTTCGCCCCACTGATCGTCCGGCACGCCGACCACAGCGACCTCGGCGACGTCCGGATGATCGCAGATCGCGCTCTCGACCTCGGCCGGATAGATGTTCTCGCCGCCGGAGATGATCATGTCCTTGATGCGGTCGTGGATGTAGACGTAGCCGTCCTCGTCCATGTAGCCGGCATCGCCGGTGCGCAGCCAGTTGTCGGCGTCGATCGTCTTCTTGGTGGCGTCGGGGAGATTCCAGTAGCCCACCATGTTGGAGCCGGAGCGGGTGGCGATCTCGCCGACCTGGCGCGGCGGCAGCGGCTTGCCGTCGGGATCGAGGATTGCGATCTCGACCCCGGGCAGCGCCTTGCCGGCCGAGCGCATCCGCTCCAGCCCTTCGACATGATCCTCCGGCGGCAGCGCCACGATGGTGCCGGTGGTCTCGGTCATGCCGTACATCTGCACGAAGCCGCACTTGAAGACCTCGATGCACTCCTTCAACAGCGCCGCCGGAATCGGTGAGGCGCCGTACAGCATGTATTTCAGCCGCGAGAAATCGACCTCGCGCGCACGCGGCTGCCGCACCACGAATTGCATCGCCGCCGGCACCATGAACAGCTTGGTGATGCCGGACTGCTCGAAGAAATCGAGCACCTTGGTCGGATCGAATTCGCGCGCGATCACGCCCTTGGCGCCGTGATAGATCCCCATCATGCCCCAGCCGGAGCCGCCGATGTGAAACACCGGCATCGCCACCAGCGACACGTCGTCGGGCGTCCAGGTGTTCCACTCCGGTTTGTTGTCCTGGCCGGCGCGGACCAGCGACAGGAAGTTGGCGTGGCTGAGCATCGCGCCCTTCGGCTTTCCGGTAGTGCCGGAGGTGTAGAGTTGGATCGCGATGTCGGACGGCGCGATCGCGACCTGCGGATCGTCACTCGGCTGCGCGTCGCGCCATTTGGCAAAGTCCTGCCACTCCGGCGCGCCGCCCTCGGTAGTGATGATGTGGCGCACGCTCGGGATCTGATCCTTCAGGCCGCGGACCTGATCGACGAATTCCGGGCCGACGAACAGGATCGCCGCCTTGCAGTCTTCGACGATGTAGGCGATCTCCGGCCCTGCAAGGCGCCAGTTCACCGGCGCCATCACCGCCTTGGCCTTGATCGCGCCACTCCACAGCTCGAAATAAATGTCGCTGTTCTTGCCGAGATAGGCGATGCGCTCGTTCGGTTGCACGCCGGAGGCCTGCAGCGCGCGCGCGACCTGATTGGTGTGGCGATCGAAGTCGGCAAAGGTGCTGATGCGGCCTTCGAATTCGTAGGCGATCTCGCTGCCGCGGGTCTCGGCCTGTGCGCGGATCACATCGGCCAGCGTGGCCGGCTCCGACGAGGCAGCCGGCGCAGGCGAATTGAAGGCGGCCGTGCGGGCCTTCTCCTGAAGGTCGGACATTGTCACTCCCTGGATATTATTAGTTGCTTGTTGTTTGCCGGAAGTCTGCCGCGCTTCGCAGGCAAACACAAGCGGGAGGGAATGTCGCGGGTGGGAAGTAAATGCCGCGGCGAGAGCAGAGCCGGGCGGCGTTGCAGGGCACAATGGCTGCGCACAACAACCTGGTCATCGCCCGGCTCGTCCGGGCGACCCAGTATTGCAGAGCGTTCGTGGTCAGCCGCAGGCTATCCGTAGTACTGGATCCCCGCATCCGAGGGGATGACGGTGGTGAGCTTGCGTTGGCGTAGCAACCAGCACCGTCGATCCCGGCCATGACAAACTGGCGGCGGTTACCCCCGCTGCGCGCGGTCTTTTTCGTTCTGGGCCTTGATCGAGGCCTTGGCCTGCTCCCAGTCGGCGTCGCTCCAGTCGCGGAGCTGGTAGAAGTTGCCGCCCATGGCGAGGCCCTGGGCGCCGTCCATCGCGATGGTTTCGCCGCTGATCCAGTCGCAGCCGCCGGAGATCAGGAAGGTGGCGAGGTTCTGCAGCTCTTCCATGGTGCCGACGCGGCCCATCGGATTCATCTTGATGGTGCGGGCACCGGCCTCGTCGCCCGGCTTGATCCGCTTGCTCATGCCTTCGGTCGGAATTTCGCCGGGCGCAATGGTGTTGAGGCGGATGCCGTATTTTCCCCATTCGGTGGCGAGCGACATCGTCATGGCATGGATCGCCGACTTGCTCATCGCCGACGGCACCACATAGGGGCTGCCGTTGCGCACCCAGGTGGTGGTGATCGACACCACGTTGCCGCGATGGCCGCCGGCGATCCAGCGCTTGCCGACCGCGTGGGTGACGTAGAACGTGCCGTGCATCACGATGTTGGCGACGGCGTCGAAGCCGCGAGGCGAAAGATCCTCACTCCGCGAGATGAAATTTCCTGCCGCGTTGTTGATCAGGTCGGTGAGCGGCCCGCTCTCGAAGATGGTCTCGACCATATGGTCGACCGCCGCTGCATCGCGGATGTCGACGCCGTAGGTCATCACCTTGCCGCCGTACTGGTCCATCAGTTCGGTCGCGGTCTCGTCGCACACGCCCTTGCGGCGGCCGCAGATGTGGACTTCGGCGCCGAGTTGCAGGAAGCGCGCCGCCATCGCCTTGCCGAGACCGGTGCCGCCACCGGTGACGAGGATGCGACGGCCGGCGAGAAGCTGATCTGTGAACATGAAGAAAACCGCCTGGGAAAGTTGAAGCTGATCGTTAATTAGGTGATTGACTAAATCCCGACAACGCTTTTCTGTAGCGCGGCAACGCAAAACAACGAAGGGACTTCCCGATGAACGATCGCGTTTCGGTGACGATCACGGATGGCGTCGCCGATGTTCGACTGGTGCGCGTGGACAAGATGAATGCGCTCGATGCCGCGATGTTCGAGGCGTTGGTGAGCACCACCGAACGGCTGGCGCAGGACAAAAGCGTGCGCGCCGTGGTGCTGTCGGGGGAGGGCAAGGCGTTCTGCGCCGGCCTCGACATGGGACGTTTCGCCGCGATGAAGGAGAGCGGCGGCAACGGAATTCCGGGAGGCGAATTTCGCGACCTGACCAAGCGCACCCACGGCCAGGCCAACGCACCGCAGCAGGCGGTATGGGGCTGGCGGATGCTGCCGGTGCCGGTGATTGCTGCGGTGCACGGTGTCGCGTTCGGCGGAGGCTGTCAGCTCGCGCTCGGTGCCGACATCCGGCTGATGGCGCCGGACGCCAGGATGTCGATCATGGAGATCAAATGGGGCCTGGTGCCCGACATGGCCGGCACGCCGATCCTGGCGACGCTGCTGCGCGACGACGTGCTGCGCGAATTGACCTACACCGGCCGCGTCGTCGATGCACAAGAGGCGGTGAGTCTCGGCCTCGCCACCAAGGTCGTCGACGATCCGTATCAGGCCGCGCTGGCGATGGCGCGCGAGATCGCCGGCAAGAATCCGGACGCGATCCGCGCCGCCAAGCGGATGATGAACAAGCTGTCGATCGATCCCGGACCGGCGCTGCTCGCCGAAAGCGTCGAGCAACAGAAACTGATCGGCTCGCCGAACCAGACCGAGGCGGTGCGGGCGAATCTGGAAAAGCGCGCGCCGAATTTCATCGACGCATAGCGCCACGCGGCAAATACATGACTTATCGAGAGGACGCCGCGCGCATCGCGCGGCGTCTTCACGTATAAGCGCCGCATCAACGCGCCGCAGCGTTGCGTCATACTCGCGCGCTGCAGCCAACCCCGACTCGAGAATCGGAGAGTAACAATGTCTGAGAACCAGCTTTATCACGGCATCGTTTCCGGCGACCGCCGCCGCAGCTTCGACGAAGTGAACGCCCGCGTCGCGACCATCGCCGGCGGACTGCAGGCGCTCGGCGTCAAACCCGGCGATTGCGTCTGCGTGCTGATGCGCAACGATATCGCATTCATGGAGGCGGTGTACGGCGTGATGACGCTCGGCGCCTATGCGGTGCCGGTAAACTGGCATTTCAAGCCCGAAGAAGTCGGCTACATCATCGCCGATTCCGCAACCCGGGTGCTGATCGGCCACGCCGATCTGTTGCACGCCGTCGCCTCGGCGATCCCGGCGGACCTTCCGGTGCTCAGCGTGCCGACGCCACCGGAAGTGATCGCCAACTACAAGATCGCGCCGGATCATCTGTCGCCGCCGACCGGCGCGATCGGTCTCGACGGCTGGATGGCGCAGCAGAAGCCGTATGACGGCCCGGCGTTGCCGCAGCCGCAGAACATGATCTACACCTCCGGCACCACCGGGCACCCGAAAGGCGTCAAGCGGTTCGCGCCGACGCCGGAGCAGGCGGCGCATGCCGAGAAGATGCGCGCGACGATCTACGGTCTGAAGCCGCAAGCCCGGGCGCTGTGCCCGGGCCCGCTGTATCACTCGGCGCCGAACTCGTTCGGCATCCGCGCCGGCAAGCTCGGCGGCGTGCTGGTGCTGATGCCGCGCTTCCACCCCGAAGAGTTCTTGGCGCTGGTGCAGGAGCACAAGATCGACACCGTATTCATGGTGCCGACGATGTTCATCCGGCTGATGAAGCTGCCCGCCGAGGTGCGCGCCAAATACGACGTCTCGTCGCTGCGCCATGTCATCCACGCCGCCGCGCCGTGCCCGGCCGACGTCAAGCGTGCGATGATCGCATGGTGGGGGCCGGTGATCTACGAGTTCTACGGCTCGACCGAAAGCGGCGCCGTGACGTTCGCGACGTCCGAAGACGCGCTGAACAAGCCAGGCACCGTCGGCAAGATTGCGCACGGCGCCGAGCTGAAGTTCATCGACGACGACGGCAACGAAGTGCCGCAGGGGCAGATCGGCGAGATCTTTTCGCGGATCGCCGGCAATCCGGACTTCACCTATCACAACAAGCCGGAGAAGCGCGCGGAGATCGACCGCGACGGTTTCATCACCTCCGGCGATATGGGCTATCTCGACGACGACGGCTACGTGTTCATCTGCGATCGCAAGCGCGACATGGTGATCTCCGGCGGCGTCAACATTTATCCCGCCGAGATCGAGGCGGCGCTGCACGCGGTTCCGGGCGTGCACGATTGCGCGGTGTTCGGCATTCCGGATGCGGAATTCGGCGAGGCGCTGATGGCGATGCTTGAGCCTCAGCCCGGCGTGACGGTGGACGAGAATTTCGTTCGCTCGCAGCTCAAGCTGGCACTCGCCGACTACAAGGTGCCCAAGCACATCAAGATCATGCCGGAGCTGCCGCGCGAGGATTCCGGCAAGATCTTCAAGCGACGCCTGCGCGATCCGTATTGGGCGAATGCCGGCCGGGTGATCTAACTCGCCGCGCTCTTGTGTTCCGTGCCGGCCAGATCGTCGGCCGGCCGGTGGTCGGCACGACTCAGCGCCGCGCGGACCAGCCGCGCCAGATCGGCGCGGCGGAACGGCTTCGACAGCAGCAGCACGCCGGGATCGAGCCGGCCGTGGTGCACGATGGCGTTCTCGGTATAGCCCGAGGTGTACAGCACCTTCACAGGCCGAATCCGCGCCACCGCATCGGCCAGCTCGCGGCCGTTGAGCCCGCCGGGCATGATGATATCGGTCAGTAGCAGGTCGAACGGCGTGCCACGTCTGACCTCGGCGAGCGCCGCTGCGCCGTCCGCCGCCGCGATGGTGCGATAGCCGAGGCCGCGGAGCTGGGCGAGGGCGAAGTTGCGGACCAGTTCCTCGTCCTCGACCAGCAGGATAGTTTCGCTGCCGCCCTCGACGGGGATGATCGAAGGCGGCGCGTCGATCCCGGAATCGGCCCGCGGCAGATACAGCTTCACTGTGGTGCCGTGCCGTTGCTCGCTGTAGATCTGGATGTGGCCGTTCGATTGTTTGACGAAGCCGTACACCATGCTCAGCCCGAGCCCGGTGCCTTTGCCGACACTCTTGGTGGTGAAGAACGGCTCGAACGCCTTGTCCAGTACGGACGGTGCCATGCCGGCGCCGGAGTCGCTGACCGCAATCATGACGTAGCGGCCCGGCTTCACTTCGGGGTGGTGCTCGGCATAGTCGGCGTCGAGCGACACATTCGCGGTCTCGAACAGCAGCTTGCCTCCACCTGGCATCGCGTCGCGCGCGTTGACGGCGAGGTTGAGCAGCGCCGACGACAGTTGCGACGGATCGATCAACGCCGGGTCGACCGCGGGATCGAGTCGGACGTCGATCTCGATGTGCTCGCCGATGGTCGGTCGCAACAATTGCTTGATATTCGACACCACGGTGTTGACGTCGATGTTACGCGGCTGCAGCGGTTGCTTGCGTGCGAAGGCGAGTAACTGCCGGGTCAGGTCCGCGCCGCGCTCGGCAGCCTGATCGATCATCTTGGCGATGGTGACGAGATCGGGCCGGTCGGCGAGCTCGTCGAGCAGGATTTCCGCGGTGCCGCTGATCACGGTCAGCATGTTGTTGAAGTCGTGGGCGACGCCGCCGGTGAGCTGGCCGATCGCCTCGAGCTTCTGCGCCTGGTGCAGCCGGCGTTCGGTCTCCTTGAGGGCGGAGACGTCGGTGAACACCACCACCGCGCCGCTGATCACGCCTTCGGCGTCGCGGATCGGCCGCGCATTGCCGGAGACGTCGACGATCTTGTCGCTGCCGAGCACGTGGAGGATCAGTTCGAAGCGGTCGACCGGTTCGCCGCGCATTGCCCGCCGTCCGGGGCGCTGATCGACCTCGAGGGGCGTCACGCCATCGGTGAGGAACGACTCCACCGAGCTTTCCCAGGTCGGTCCGCTCCATCCGGACGGCGCGGTGCGCAGCGCCACGGCGGCGGGGTTCTCGTAGATCACCCGGCCTTCGGCATCGATCAGCAGCACGGCCTCCGCCATCGCGTTCATGATCGACTCGAAAATCTCCTTCTCGCGGCGTAGCGCGGCGGTCTTGTCGCGCGCCTCCTGCATGGTTGCGGAGAACGCTTCGGCCAGTACGCCGATCTCGCCACCGGCATTGCGGGGCAGCGCCAGCGGTGCACCGCTGCCGAGGCTTTCGACCGCACGTGTCATGTCCGATAGCGGTCGTGCCAGGCTGCGGGCGAACGCCACCGCCAGCACGGTAGCGACCAGCACCGCGAAGCTGCCGCCGATCAAGGTCGATTTCGCCCACGCCAGCATCGGACCGCGGGTCATGTTCTGTTCGGCGATCGCTTCGACCAGCATCAGCGGTGCTGTGCCGGCGACGTTCATCGGCTGGACTGCGACACCGAACCGCTCGCCGTCACGGTTTGCGATCACTGCCGGCGTCCAGACGTTTCCGGTCAAGGCGCCGACAAGCGCCGGAAAGTCCTCCACTAGGTTCGATACCGTATCGGCGGTGATGTCGGTGTTCCGGGCGTCAGGATGAAACAGATAGCTGCCCTCCCGATCGACCACGTAGATTCTGGAGCTGGCGTGAACCGGAGCTCGCAACCCGGTGAAAGGCTTGCGCAGGTCGATGGTCGCAGCCATCACGCCGAATCGTCGGCCATCCTCGGCGAACACCGGGGTGACGACGTGAAGGACGGGGCGCCGCGTCGGCGTGGTGCCGGTGCGATCGTCGATCTGCTCGAGTTCGACCGTGGAGACCACCATGTCTCCGTCTTCCGCCGTGAGCCCGAGTTGCACCAGGGCGGCCCCGCTCGGCCGCCGCAGCTCGTCGCCGGCGAAGACGCGAATTTCGCCCCCTGGCCGCCGCTCGACGCGGACCACGTCGCGACCGGGGGCGCCGAGGCTGATCAGTCGATAGTGCGCAATATCCGGCTTGTTTTCGAGTTCCAGCGCCAGACGTCGACCGATCCGCTCTCGCCATCGCGGCAAGCTCTCTCCGCCGGCGGCCTTCTTCGACGGATCGAGGTTGAGTTCGATCAGTTCGTCGATGCCGATGATGCGGCGGAAGCCGAGCAGATCGGCACTGACGCTGTTGACAAGATGCGACAGGTCGCGGGCCTGGGATGAGGCATCGGCGTTGAGACCAGCCAAGGTTCGCTCGATCGCCACCGGCGCGATGTTGCGGTAGCCGAGATAGCCGACGCCGATCGCGGTCAGCACCACCGTCGAGACCACCAAAATCGCCAGCCTGGTCGAAAGCGTCAGCCTCTTGCGCAACTTGCTGCCCTCCAAGGTTGCAATGCTAGGCACGGCTTTCGCTGTGCTGCAACGATGCGGGGCAAACGCGCTCAGTTTTCTTTGGATAGTTGCGGGTCCGTGAGTTCCTGTTCTTGGAACTGTGAATTCGCTGCGACGATACGGGTAACCACGTGCCAATTAGCTCGGAGATGTTTCCGACAATTCAGCAAGCAGTGCATTCTCCGCCCGGCTCTCGCTGTGCTGCCTGTGGCGCAGCAGATGAAATGTGCGATGCGGAAGATCGAATCCTACGATGTGAAGCGTGCCGGCGGCGAGCGAGGGCGCCGCGACCAGAGCGGAAATCGCGGTGGCGCAGTCGGAACTTTCAACCGCGGCGCGGATCGCTTCGTTAGACGGCAGTTCGAGTCGCACTTCGAGATCGGAGAGCGCCAGTCCGCTGCGGCGCAGCGCAGCTTCGAACGCGCACTACCCAGCCGGTAGTGGTGAGCTTGACGGGGGGCAGACGTTGCAGCGAGCGCCACGGATGGTCGCGAGCGACCACGATTACGAGATCGTCGCTGCCGATCGGCGTCGCGCTGAGCAGCGGCTCGTCGACCTCGCCTTCGACCAGGCCGAGGTCGGCGCGGCCGTCGCGCACCGTGGCGGCGACCTGCTCGGTGTTGGCGATCGTCAGTTGCAGCGCGATGCCCGGATAGCGCTGCTGGAAACGCAGCAATCGCTGCGGCAGCCAGTAATTGCCGACGGTCTGGCTGGCGGCGAGGCTGAGGGCGCCGCGCTTCAGGCCGGCGATGTCGTCGAGCGCCTGCGCGGCGGCGCGGGCGCGGGCGAGCACGGCGCGGGCTTCGCCGAGAAAGTCGCGTCCGGCCTGGGTGAGCGCGATGCCGCGGCCGACGCGATCGAACAGCTTGACGCCATGACGCGCTTCCAGCGCGGCGATCGCCGCGCTGGTGGCCGATTGGGTGAGGTGCAGTCCGCTCGCGGCGCGGGTCATGTGCTGCTGTTCGGCGACTGCGATGAAGATGCGGAGCTGCTCCAGTGTCATCCGTGCCATCCAGTGAGTTTGATCAGCGCCAGCGCGAAGCCGGCAATGAACAGCGCGGCGGTGAGGCCGAGCAGAGCGGGACGCAGGCCGCGCGCGGCGAGTTTGCGCAAGTCGGTCTCCAGCCCCATCGCCGCCAGCGCCATCGACAGAAGGAAGGCGGTGATCGCCACGATCCAGCTCCTGGCCTCGTGCGGGATGGCGACGAACTGATTGACGCCGATCATCGCCGCGAAGCCGAGCACGAACCACGGCATCGGCGGCGTTGCGGCGTTGTCGCCGGCAGGCTGATGCCGGGCGCGACGGCGCGCCAGCATGCCGAGCCCGATCACCAGCGGCGCCAGCATCATCACCCGCGACAGCTTGGCGATGGTGCCGAATTCGCCGGCGCTCTGGCCACCCTGGAAGCTGGCGGCGACGACTTGCGCGATCTCGTGGATCGAGGCGCCGGTCCACAGCCCGAAGCCGTGGGCGTCGAGGCCGAACACGCTCTGCAGCAGCGGATAGATCACCATCGCCAGCGATCCGAACACGGTGACGCAGGCGACGCCGTAGGCGACGTCCTCGTCGTCGGCGCGAGTGACGGTGTTGGTGGCGATGATGGCGGAGGCGCCGCAGATCGAGGTGCCGGCGGCGATCAGTTCGGCCAGCTTGCGGTCGACGCCGAGCACCCGGCCGAACCATACCGTGAAGCCGAAGGTGGCGAGCAGAGTCGCGGCGATGATCGCCAGCCCTTCGCCGCCAACCTCGATCAGTTGCGCGGTAGTGAGCTGCAGCCCGAGCAGGATGATGGCGAAGCGCAGCACCCGGCGCAGGCTGAACTTGACGCCCGGCACCGCCCAGGGCGGCGTACCGACGGCGTTGTGCGCCAGGATTCCGATCAGGATCGCCAGCAGCATCGGCGAGATGCCGGGCATCCCCGGGATGGCGCGCAGGCCGACTGCGGCGGCGGCGATCGGGGCGGCCACCAGCACGCCGGGCGCGATCGCGGCGAGGTGGTGCCCGAGACGTGCGGTGCGGCGGTGACGATGGTGCGGGTTCGGCTTGGCATTTGTGATCAGGCTCATGGATCGGCTCCTTGTTGCCGATCCATCGCGTCCGCGGATCAATCAATCAAACAGATTATTCTTCTTAAAGCAATCGATTTAGTAGATTAATCTATCGTGGCGCCGTCATCCGGCAAGTTCCTTCTCTCTGGAACCGTGGCGGCGCCGGATCGTTGCCGCTGAGCTGACTTGCGGGACTGCTTGGTGGCTTGCTTACCAAGTCGCGCGATGGGGCCTTGGGGTAGCAGCGCGGTCGCCGGTTCCGTGCTACACAGGGGCCTGCTGGAGGATCGATCATGACCGACCTGCAATCCGGGGCGTCTCGCGCCCATTGGCATTCCGGCATCGGCGGCTTCGTCGTTTCGGAATGGCCGTATCTTCTGATGTTGCTGCTGGCGCTGTTCGGCGTCGCCTACACAAGCTTTACCCCGACAAGCATTTATTGGGTGATTCTGGCGCCGTTCATTGGTCTGGTGTGCGTGGTGTCGCGCTGGCGCGAAGCGCGGGCGGCCGATCAGCATGCCTATCTGGTGTTGTCGCAGGTGCTGCACTGGGGCGCGGTGCTGTTGTGCATGCAGTTGATGTCGCTGCAGGTCACGCGCCAGCTCGGCGGGCTCGCGGCGGCGCTCGGCGTGCTGACGCTGCTGGCGCTCGGCACGTTCTCGGCCGGCCTGCACATCCGTGCCTGGAAGATCTCGGTGGTCGGCGTGATCCTCGGCCTCAGCGTGCCGGCGATCGCCTTCCTGCAGCAGACC